>JARYMD010000573.1 GCA_029907285.1 Verrucomicrobiota bacterium
AGTTGAAACGCGATTGCCGAACCCGGTGACTGCAGCCGGACGTAACTCCGCGGGTCTTCCAGTCAATTCACCGGCCAACAACGGGTTTTCCGCCGACATACGCCGGCATGTACAGCCCAGCCCGGCGTAGCCAGAACCAAAGTCGCCTGACGGGTAACGCCCCCGGCTCCTGCACCCCCCCTTGGGCTGTCACCAGCGCCGGGCTGGGAAATATGCCCTGCGACTCCGTCGCAAGGAAGAGCGCGCTGGTCCCTATGGTTTCTAACGCGCTACCGCGGATGCAGTGGGCGTTGGCAGGCGCGAAGCGCTTGGAGTGCGGCAGCTTGCTGCCGCTTTGTTTTCATGCCCAAACAACGAGCCTGTCACCTTATTCCGACCCCTCCCAAAGGTCGCACCGTGTTAACCACCTTACTTGCTGCCAGAGAAAGAGATACCGAGAAATTGCCCAAACTGGCAGGCTGAGAATCTTCGCCAATATGAATGACAATATAAGGACCACGAGTTTCAATGCAGGTCGCCGTTGGGATTTGTCCGAGCGCGAGTGGTCTCTCGAATGTGCATCTCAGTCCTTTTTTGGGCGCTCGCCAAACAGAGCCGTTCCTATGCGGACCATTGTGGCCCCCTCCTCTATCGCGACCTCGAAATCTCCGCTCATTCCCATGCTCAGATGTTCCATCGGCGCTCCAAGGACTTCTTCGCATTTCCCTTTCAATTCACGGAGGCGCCTGAACACGGGTCTGACACGCTCGGGGTCGGGAGTCCACGGTGCCATTGTCATCAGACCGCGAATTTCAAGCCGCGGCAATGCGTTCAACATGGGCAGCTCAGCCAGCAGCTTATCCGGGTTGTAGCCGTACTTCGTCGATTCGCCTGCAACATTAACCTCGAGGAGAATTGGAACAAATCGGCTCAATCGTTCTGCGGCCTTGTTGATCTCTGTGGCAAGGTGAAGACTGTCAACGCTGTGAATCATATCGAACAGGGCGAGCGCATCGCGCACCTTGTTGGTCTGAAGATGCCCCACCATGTGCCATTTCAGACGGCCTGGGCACAGCGGGATTTTGGCTTTGGCTTCCTGAACGCGGTTTTCGCCAAATACAGTTACCCCGAGGTCAGCCGCCGCACACACGGTTTCGGGTGGATGCCCCTTGCTTACAGCAACGAGGGCAACAGAGGCAGGGTCGCGTCCTGCGCGTGCACAGGCGTTGGCTATGCGGTCTTGCAGCGCTTTGAGATTGTCAGCGAGGCTCATCGTCAGCGTGGCTGATGATACCAATCGGCTATTCGCTCGCTCTTGCGATACACGAGCCCTTGGAATTGCGCCACCAAATCGCCGTGCTCATCCCGCACCTCGACAACATATGTGCCGAGCTTCGGGTTGCGCGCAACCTCCCGCGCCTCGGCCTCCAAAACGCCGCCCTTGGTCGCCTTGATGAACGTAATTGAAACATTGATTGCAACAGCGACCGTCCCATGCGAGTTTGACGCCGCCGCAAACGCCAAATCCGCAAGGGTGAATATCGCGCCTCCTTGAACGATCTTGTACCCGTTGAAATGTTCGGGCTTGACAGTCATTCGTGCCACGGCTCGGCCCGGTTCCACCGACACGAGCTCGATGCCGCAATGCCGCGCGAAGTTGTCGTCCGCAAAAAACTGTCTCACGATCGGCTCTACATCAGCATGCATGGCTTTCATCCCAACCCAGTTGCAAGCTCCCGTCCAGCACGAATTCATCTGCGGACAGAATCAACACCAACGG
>JARYMD010000574.1 GCA_029907285.1 Verrucomicrobiota bacterium
TGTTTTCGGGCCGGGCAACATCGCCCATGCACACGGATCAAATGAGTGGGTATCAATTCGTGCGCACGACACAGCGGTTGATATATTGAAGAACTTCTTGATGCGGCTGCCCTGATGCGACTCGCTTTTGTAACACATGAACCGCTATGCCCTCCGACAGGCGGAGGATCGGCAGAACTTGGCTATCTCGTCAACGAGGCAACCCGCCGCGCCCATGAAACTCACGTTATTGGCCCCAAGGTCGAACACCATGCCGCCGTCGAGAAAGAGTTCAGCGTCAGATTGCATCCGTTCCTCGCCTGGGAAATGGGGCGCTACACAAAATGGCGCAACTTCAAGTATCTTCTCTACCCGCTTTGGATCGAGCGGATTCTCTCCAGATTGCACAAAGAGCTGCAATTCGATGCTTTGATATCCCAACACGCGATTTCAGCGGTCGCAGTGGGCATGGCCAAGCGCCGCACGGGCATTCCAATCATCATGAATTTGCTGGACCATCTCACCGGCTTCATGGAGACATGGCCGTTCTGGCGCATGCCGCCACCAATGCTGGCGCTGCTCAAGAGATACGAATTGTCCATGCCAAGACGTTTTTCCGCCGACGGTGTGCTGACCGTGTCGGATGTCCTTGCAGAGTTGCTGGCTGCGAACGGGTACCCGGCGGATCGCATGTGCACGATTTGCTACGGGTACGATTCGCGGTTTTTCCCGCTTGACGCCGAAGCCGTCGCAAGGCGCGCATCTTTGCCTCCGACGGTAGTTATGCATGGCTCACTGGATCATCATCATCTCGGCCGGATCGCAATCGACGCGATGGCGGTTGTTGCTGCTGCGCGCCCGGAGGCGGTGTTCAAGTTCATCGGACACAAAACAGCGCCATTGCAGAAATTCCAGAACATGGCTCGAAAGCGCGGACTTGATCATCTCATTCGGGTGACGGGTTTTGTCCCCTATCAAAACCTTGCACGCGAGCTATCAGAGGCAACTGTCGGCTGGATACCTTACGAAGAATCGTCTGGTGTGCATTGCGCATTTGTCGCCAAAGTGGTCGAGTACTTGGGCGTCGGGCTGCCGGTTGCATCGACACCACTGCAAAGCATCAAACGTTACTTCGCCAACGAACCGCTGGTGCGGTTTTCGCAGTTCGACGGACGCGATCTTGGCAAATGCATACTAAGCTGGCTCGCCGAGCCGGCAAAGAATCGGAACAAACTCGCACCCGCCGCAAGCGAACGCGTCCGGCGCGAACTCGACTGGTCCGTCATCTGCCGTCGTGCCCTCGATTTCATCGAGCACACTGTTCGGCGCGCCACTGCAACCGGAAGCACAGCCAACTCCAAATGACCAGCAAAGAACACAAGTTCGCATTCTTCAGACAAAGCGGCTGGATGGGGCTGGCCACGGGTCTGGGCGGTCTGTTCATGTCGCTTGTGCACATGCCGGCGGCGCGCATGCCGCCGGCCGAGTACGGCGTTCTCCTGATGTTTCTGCAGGTTCTCAACCTGATGCTCATCCCTGCCATGGGTCTGCAGACAGTTGTCGCGCAACAGACGGCAGCCGCAATCACGCGTGAACAACAGGCTGAGTTGTCCCATACGGTGCGTGTTCTTTTCATCGCCATGTTGCTGGTCTGGGCCTGTGCAGCAGTTACGACATTTATTGGGCGAGGCTGGCTGCTGACGACACTCAAGATTGGCAATCCGGCGTCCCTCTGGATCACGCTTGTTATCGGACTGGCATCGCTTTGGT
>JARYMD010000575.1 GCA_029907285.1 Verrucomicrobiota bacterium
TTACTGGAAAAACAACCCGCGAAAATCAAGGGCCTAATCTAAGCGACATTCGTGTCTGTCCCCATATCGGCATCCGAGGGGGTCCCACGCAGACTTCGGCAGCCGCCGATTGGAACAAGGGGCAATTTGCAGGCCACGCCACAATCAGTGGGCAAAACTCAAACTACGAGCCTGTCACTTTAACCGACCGGAATGTGTCTGCTTCGTGGGCGTCGGGTGTCGTGGGTGGGGCATGTTACTGTCGCTGAGGGGTTTGTGTTGCCACTTGACGAAACGAGCAAGCGGGGGGAATAGTATTGCCGGTTTTTATTTGCTTGAAGCTGATGATCGCAAACGAAGCTCTATTTGAGGCATTGGCTGTTGGCACCGGAGATTTCGGCGTTGGCAGTGCGGGTCTCGGTGTGGCCTTTTGCGTTTTCAGCTTTGCCCTTCGCTCGGCAGTTGAGGGGAATCCGGGCGACGGGTTCAGCGTTTAGAATTCATTCTGGAACCGATTCCCCGGGGACTTCTGATTTTTCTTTGATTTTACCCGTGAACAATATTACGAAAAACAACCGCCGACGACCCAAACCTTCTCTGCCACCGATCGAAATCAGGGAGATGCAGTTAAAGGATATACCTGCTGTTTTTGAACTTGGCCAGGAACTTTTCACTGCTGAGGAGATGCCAACGCTTTACAGGTGCTGGGACGACCATGAGTTGGCCGAGCTGTTCAACACGAACGGTGAGACCTGTCTGGTAGCCGAGGCGGATGGAGAGATAGTCGGTTTTGCTCTGGGCAGTGTGATGGAAAAGCCGCGCAACGCGTGGCGGTACGGCTGGCTCGAATGGCTCGGGGTAAAGAAGGGATACAAACGGCGAGGAGTCGCAACAAGGTTGCTGAACCAGTTGATCAACCTGCTGATAGACAAGCACGCGAGGATTATGTTGGTTGACACCGATGTGCGGAATCATGCCGCGCTGGCGTTCTTCCGGAAGCACGGGTTCGGCCAGGAACTGCGCCACGTTTATCTGTCGCAGAACCTCGAGAACCACCCGAAATACATCGAGAAGAAACTGGAAGAAGAAGAAGACACGCAAATGTGAGCTGCGTCGCCGGGCCGGGGGTGGACGGCGAGTGTGGGTTGATCTGGCGGTGCGCTGAGCGCTGCGAGAAAACGGGCTTGTACGGAGCGCAGGACGGTGCAAAATACGCCCGCTTCAAGATTTCGGGCCCATAGCTCAGAGGTTAGAGCAGGCGACTCATAATCGCTTGGTCGCAGGTTCAAATCCTGCTGGGCCCACCAATACGCGCGGCAAGATCTATTCTGTTGGTTCATTTCAGCATGCAAACCGACTCTGCAAATGATCTGCAAATGAACAAACGGTGTTGTTGCGCTGCCATGCTGCGATTGGGAGCAACGTTCACGAATTGCACAAAAGGGGAGCCTTTGGCACGCTTGCAGGATGAAGCGCGGCCGTGAGCGTGGCAGCAACAGTGCACGGGAACGATCAAAGCCCGTGCTGGGGGCGGACAAGGCCTGGGGTTGGCGTCGTCCCAGGGGCTGGTGGCTGAAACTGGTGCTTGCCATTGGCAGTCCACTGGCGGCGCTCGGGATTATTGAGATCATTTTGCGGATTGGCGGCTTTGGCTATTCAACGGACTTTTTCATTCGCACGCGGGACGGGGCTGCTTACACGTTGAACGAGCATTTCAGGCGCCAGTATTATCCGGGGCAACGGAGTGTCAGGGGGCATCCCTTCAAAT
>JARYMD010000576.1 GCA_029907285.1 Verrucomicrobiota bacterium
TTGCCGCAAGCTGGATTTGGGCCGCGGAAAAACTCGGTTTTGAACTCCGGATCGCTGCGCCCGCCCAGTTTCAACCTAAAAAACAGCTTCTCAGCCGGCTTACCGGCCGCATTACCTGCACCGAGGACACCAACGCCGCGGCCAAGGATGCGGACCTCTTGTACACTGATGTATGGGTTTCAATGGGCAAGGAAGCTGAGGCAAACGACCGTCTGGCAATTCTGGCCCCATACCAGTTGAACGCAGCCGTTGTTTCACGGGCGAAACGCGACGCTCTTGTCATGCATTGCCTTCCCGCATACCGCGGCAAAGAAATCACCGAAGACGTGTTCGAGGCCAACGCTGACACCATTTTTGCCCAGGCAGAAAACCGTCTTCACGTGCAAAAGGCAATTCTCTCATGGGTTGTACAATGATCCGGGTCACGATGCACTCCCCAACACCGTTTTGTTGCGGGTGCGCCGCCCTGTGGTATTGTCGAACCAGCACCGATCATGGACACCGTAACACCCAAGCCCGCCGTTAACCTGCGCCGACCCGACATAATGGCCGAGGTGGAGGCACAGGTCGTAGCACATTATCGAAGTGACCTGGTTCATCGCATCAAAGCGCAGGGCGGAATGATCAGCGCTTGCGGTCTCACGGTCAAATTGGCACGTGAGTTTGGGTTTTGCTACGGCGTCGAACGCGCGATCGACCTCGCCTATGCGGCCCGCAAGGTGTTTCCACCGCCAAGACGCATATACCTGTTGGGCGAAATAATCCACAACCCGGACGTAAACGACCAAATCCGGCAAATGGGAATCGTCAGCATCCACCCCCGCCCAACCAGAGATGAGCTGTCAAGCCTCACAGCCGATGATGTCGTTATCATCCCCGCTTTCGGCACCGAGGTCACCACAAGACGTCAGCTCGAGGAAAAAGGCTGTATTCTTGTGGACACAACATGCGGCGACGTTATGAGTGTCTGGAAACGTGTCCGCCAGTACGCAAGGGAATCGGTCACCGCCATCATCCATGGCAAGGCCAAACACGAGGAAACAAAAGCAACCACATCCCAAGCCACCGCGTCGGGCACAGGCCATTATCTGGTTGTGTTCGATCTCGCTGAAACTGACTACGTCTGCAACTACATTGTAAACGGCGGTAACAAGCAGGAGTTTCTTCGGCGCTTCACCGGCGCACATTCCCCCGGGTTCGACCCTGACATTCACCTGAGCGTCGTCGGCGTCGCAAACCAAACAACAATGCTCCGCGGCGAAACAGAAGAGGTCCAACGCCGAATCCGGGCTGCCATGGAAAAGAAGTACGGCTCGGCTGAGCTGGACAAGCATTTTCGGTTCTTCGATACCATCTGCGGCGCAACTCAGGAACGACAGGACGCATTGGGGAAACTCCTGGCCGAACCGATCCACCTCCTGCTTGTTGTCGGCGGCTACAACTCTTCCAACACATCTCACCTCGCAGAAATGGGCATGGCCCGCCTCCCAACTTACTTCATAAAGAACGCTTCAAAGATCGTGTCCGCCAACCGCATACGCCACTATGATCTGCATGCTCATCGTGAGATTGAGACACGGGACTGGCTCCCCGCACGGCCGGTCACGATCGGCATAACCGCAGGCGCCTCCTGCCCAAACAACGTCATCGAGGAAACAATCCGCAGATTGTTCGACCTCCACGAGATTCCCGAAGAAATGTGGCTGGACAGCCTCGGCAAACCTTCGGCCTGAACGAGTCTCTCGCT
>JARYMD010000577.1 GCA_029907285.1 Verrucomicrobiota bacterium
GGGTGTTCCTCGACGGCGAGGAAGTCGTGCTCACCATGCGCGAGTTCGACCTGCTCGCTTTCTTCGCCGCCAACCCGGGCCGCGGCATCAAGCGCAGCGGCGGACAATCCGCCTCCGACGCTTGTTTCCAGCCCGAATCACAGCAGCGCGGCAATCTCGCAACCAAATGATTTCCTCATCACAACTGCACAGGTCCGCCATGCGTCATTTCTGGCCCGCCGCGCCACCCGGCCGGCTTCACCGCCCATCCAGACGAGCAACAGTTCACGATCAGCCTCGTGCCAAACACGGTTTCATGGCACGTCCGGACCACTGATGGGACTGGAACTGAAATCCGGGTCGAATATTGTAAGGCAATCGCAATTGACAATGCGTGCAGCCCAATAACCGCCGCACGCGCCAACCTCGCAAAACAAAATGGCTGTCGAATTCAAAGATTATTACGAAATCCTCGGCGTGCCACGCACCGCAACCGACGAGGAAATCAAACGCGCTTTTCGGAAGCTCGCCAGAAAGTATCACCCCGACGTCGCAACCGACAAAAAAGCCGCAGAGGAAAAGTTCAAGGAAATCAACGAGGCGTACGAAGTCCTCGGCAACCCCGAAAACCGCCGTCGATACGACGAGCTCGGCGCACAATGGCGCGCTACCGGCGGATTCCAGCCCCCGCCAGGAGCACAACAGCGCGCATGGAGATTCACATCCGGCCCCGGCAGAACCGCGGGTTTCCAGTTCGAGTTCGACGGCACCGGGTTCAGCGATTTCTTCGAGCAGTTCTTCGGCCGTTCAAGCCCGTTCAGCGGATTTCGTGACTACGCCGAACCTGAAGAGTTCGCAGACCAAACAGGATTCGATCGTTCCTTCTCCCAGGACGGCGCCAACGTCGCAGGCAGCATAATGGTCACCTTGGAAGAGGTGCTCCACGGCGCAGTGCGCGAAGTCTCGCTTCGCTGGACCAACCCAACCACCGGCCAGACCGAAACTCGATCTTTCCGGGTTCGCATCTCCCCTGGTGTCCGCGAAGATCAGCTCATCCGCGTGCCGGGAAAGGGCCAGGAAGGAGTCGGCGGCGGTCGCCCCGGCGACCTCTTGCTCCGGGTCAAACTCGCCAAGCATCCTGATTTTGAGGTTCGCGGTTCAGACCTCTACTACCAACTCCCCCTCGCTCCCTGGGAAGCTGCACTTGGCACAACCGTAACAGTCCCAACATTGGACGGCTCGGTGTCGATTCGCGTGCCGCCCGGCACAAGCAGCGGCCAACACTTGCGTGTGCGCGGCCGCGGTCTTCCCACCGGCCCGAAAGGCGCCCGCGGAGATTTCTACGTCACAATCTCAATCCAGGTGCCGCCCCACACCTCGACCCGGGAACGCGCACTTTGGGAACAACTCGCGCGCACTTCATCATTTGATCCGCGATCGCGTTGATCTCAGCGATGCCGAACCGCCGCGCTGCGGTTCCTGGCCGCCCCATTTTTCTGCCACTGCTCTTTCGTCTTCCTTCGCGTACTTCGCGTGTTTCGTGGTTCAACGCTCGACACGCACAGGACAAGGCTCAACGTGCAACGCTCGACTTAGAACGTGCAACCGTCACCGCTGAAATGCAGTGGAATGTGCCATGGTAACAGCCACGCAGTTTACAGAAATAATCACCTGTAGCCGTCCCGCGCTGCGCATGTGCGTCAACCTAAGCTAGCTCCTGAACCGACGCATCTTCTGTTTTCTTACCCTGGTCAGGAGCAGGGTGT
>JARYMD010000578.1 GCA_029907285.1 Verrucomicrobiota bacterium
ATTGGCGTCTTTGACGATGCTTCCTCACTCAATATGAAACTTCCCTCTCGCCGCATTCTTACAAGGTCTGCCTCGCGTGCTGGGCGGTTGGTGCTCCTCAGGGTTTCTCCAGAGCTCTGGGAGGCAAGCAGGGTGTCAGGTTTTGGCCTTCGATACGGGTCTTCCAGATATAGAATCTCCTCATCTGCCGCAACATTGACCGTGATGTCAGGCGCCAGCCCGTCTGCTTGGATGGTGTCGCCCGAGCCGAGTTTGACCAGCGCTGTCGCTATGAACAGCTTTTGGCCTGTGCTCAGAGTGAATTCCTTGAAAATGTTTGCACGGCCTGCGGTCTTGCTGCCAATCAACAGACCGACACCAGCTTCTCTGAGCACTGCCGCAAGCGCTTCGGCTGCGCCGGTTGTCTTCGAGTTCACCAATACAGCCACTGGTCGCGTGAATGCGTTTGTTTTTGCGGTTGAGTTGATTGTTTCCTGGCCGAGCCGAAGCAGGGCTCGGGCTTCGGAGAAAAA
Source organism: Verrucomicrobiota bacterium (assembly GCA_029907285.1). Lineage (GTDB taxonomy): Bacteria > Verrucomicrobiota > Verrucomicrobiia > Limisphaerales > J093 > JAAYVR01. The sequence continues at coordinate 513 of JARYMD010000578.1, forward strand.
GCAATCGGCAATCTGTCCTGCAGCAGCGTAGTCAATCCCTGACGCGAAACGCAGGTCGAGCGCGAGCCCTTCGAGCCGGTTTGATCCGCTCATTTGATCGAGGCATTCAACAAAGGCGCCTGGCGTTTTGGGGCTGAGGTTTGTGATGCGGATGTAACCGAATCGCTCGGCGAACAGGTTCGTTCGGGCGACGCCGGTCCCTTGGTCCGCCGCGTTTGACGCGATCGACGAACCGTTTGTCCCGAGGTAAACTCGGCCATGCAGACGATCGAGCAGGCCTTCAACGGCGGCCTGATCCAGCTCAGATTGCTGAACCCCGACAAGGTTCGATTTGATCAAGCCATAGACTTCAAAGAAGTCGGGCGACTGTCCCATTGCATCCAGGGACAGTCTTGCGACAATGGCGGCAAGCGCCCAAACTGAAAACAAACCAACGCGCATCGCCCGATAGCATGAAGGGAGAACCCGGCTCTGACAAGAAATTGTATGTCGTTCAGTGAGCCAAATCATTGAAAGTCAGGGCTGAAAGCCCGAACTAATCCTGAGTTTCGGAGGTTCGGAGGCAGGAGTTTCGGATTTTCGGCGAATTAAAGATAGGTTGTGGATTAGCAAGGACTCGAGGTTCCGGTGAATGTTGAGCCGCCGGATTTGTGTGATCGAAGCTGGTGTACGATCGGTCCTCGGGTTGATGCGGCCGGGGACGGCCGCGCTCCCGACACCGTTGCTTTTTCGAACGCGTTGCAGGAGCGCGGCGATTCTTCGCCGCACCCAACCGGTGAACCATGGGGCGCCCAATTTGGATGATGGAAACGGGTCGCACGATCGGCCTTCCGGTGGAATGCGGCCGGGGACGGCCGCGCTCCCGGTGCCGTTGCTGTTTCCAACGCGTTGCAGGAGCGCGGCGATTCTTCGCCGCACCCAACCGGTGAACCATCGGGCGCCGAATTTGGATGATGGAAACGGGTCGCACGATCGGCCTTCCGGTTGAATGCGGCCGAGGACGGCCGCGCTCCCGGTGCCGTCGTTTTGTACAGCGCGCCGACAGGACCGTGGCGGTTCATCAGCGCCTCATTTTTCTGCCACTGTTTTTTTCGCCTTCTTTCGGTTCTTTCGGATATCACCAAGAAATCAATTGCAGGTTCTTTCTATCGGCCCAAAAGAGCGCAAATAGGCGAAAGGACGGAATGGCCCTAATCTGGGTCCGTTGCGGTTCAGATGTGGCGGGTC
>JARYMD010000579.1 GCA_029907285.1 Verrucomicrobiota bacterium
TCAGTTGCGCTTCTGGCTGACGGGCGGATTGTGATTGGCGGCGATTTTGTAAGCTTTTCGGGCATATCGCGGTACGGCGTGGCCAGACTTAACACTGACGGGTCGCTTGATACTGCCTTCGAGACGCCGGCCGGTGCCGACGGCGCCGTGTATGCCGTCGGGGCACTGTCTGATGGGAAGATCATGGTTGGCGGCGCGTTTACGACGTTTGGCGGTTTGCCGCTGTCCCGTTTCGCTCGGCTGAATCCAAACGGGACGGTGGACACCAGTTTCCAGATTGGCACGGGCGCCAACGACCTTGTGCGCGCGCTGGTTGTTCAGCCTGACACGGCGGTTGTCATTTGCGGTGATTTCACAGAAGTCAATGGGCTGGACCGGAAGCGTATCGCGCGCATTCACGGCGATGAGAGGTTCCGGTTGAACACGGTTCAGTTCAGTGCGGCATTGTATCGCGCACCGGAAAACGGAACAAACGCTGTTATCACTGTCGTGCGCGGCGGTGATGTTACGACCAGCTTTGCCGTGACTTACGGCACGCGTGACGGCACCGCAATCGCAGGCAAGGATTATAAGGAAACCAACGGCACGCTCGCCTTTGGTGCAGGCGAAACTGTAAAGACATTCGAGGTGCCGATTCTCGATAACCTGCTTGCTGAGGGCGACAAGACCGTCGGTTTGTTCCTCACGAATATTCCGTCTGGATTCAGCCTGTCTGCAAGATTGACGGCGACACTGATCATCGAAGACAACGAAAGCGCTCTGGCTTTCAGTGCGCCAACCTACACTGTGAGCGAGGGGGCTGGTGTTGCGACGATCACCGTGCGGAGGACCGGGCCGAACACAACCGAGGCGAGCGTTGACTACGAAACGCGCGATGACACTGCCGTGGCAGGAAAAGATTACAGGGAAACAAGAGGCACATTGTACTTCGCGCCGGGCGAATCCGAGAAGAGTTTTGATGTGCCGATAATCGACAACGACCAGATTGATCCCGACAGGAGTTTGTTTGTTGTTCTGAGCAATCCGGTTGGCGGGCCGGTTCTCGGGCTTCAATCGACTGCGGTTTTGACCATCACGGATAACGACCGCGTCGAGTTTTACAGCCTTAATATTGTTCCTGCGATTGGCGGCACTGTCACGCCATCGTCCGGTTTGTACTATGTTGGCACTGTACTGTCGCTGTTTGCTGCTCCTGACCGAGATTACATGTTCTCGGGCTGGACGGGCACGATCAACTCGACGGCGAATCCGCTGTTTATCGTGATGGACAAGAACTACACGCTGAAAGCCAGCTTCAGGCCTGTGCAGTACACGTACACGTTTGAACCGCCGTTTACTGCCGCCAATCTGGCATCTGCTCCATGGGCCAGCTCAACGACCAAACCGTGGCAGCTCCAGTCGGCCACGGCTTCCGGCGGACGGTTTGCACTCCGGTCGGGCCCAATAGGCGACGGCGAAGACAGCACACTGTCTTTGGTGGTGGTGACACGCGCCGGGGCTGGGTCGTTTGATTTCCGGGTCAGCTCAGAGGCGAACTGGGACTTCTTCGAGTTCTTCGTCAACGGTGTGAAGATCGATCGGTGGTCTGGGGATGTTCCGTGGCGGTCCTACCAGTTCAACCTTGTTGCGGGCCGAAACACGCTCACATGGAGGTATGTCAAGGACAACAACTTCAGCAGCGGCCTTGACGCAGCGTTTATTGACAACCTGTTTGTGCCGCTG
>JARYMD010000057.1 GCA_029907285.1 Verrucomicrobiota bacterium
GCGGCTCGGTCGGCTGCACGTCCATGCGTGGCATCAGTGCGAAAACGCCCAGAGCAAACAACAATGGCGTTCCCAAAACCGCGAGGAAACGGAGCCGCGGAACCATTCCAAGGCAGACGCATGCCGCCGCGATTGTCCATGCGGTGAACGCAGTTGCTTCGTAAAGGTTTGTCACCGGACATCGCCCCAGTGCCAGCCCGCGCAGAACCATTGAGATCGTGTGGAAAACAAGGGCAACGCCAAGTATTGCGTGCAGTGTTACGCCGGCTTTGTGGAAGCCGTGTCGAAAGATCGCAAGGGCATAAACGAGCCCGCTGCCGTAAATCAGGACGGCGATTTGAAAGAATTGGCGATCTGTCAGCCCGAACACAACAAACAGCCTATTGCAAGGTCCACAGCGCGCAAGAGCCAAGTCGCCATGCCATGACAGCAGCGGCCAACATCCTATTTCTTCAGAAACCGCGCCACTGCTTCTGTCCGGGTCCGAACCTGAAGTTTTTCGTATATGCGGCGGATGTAAGTGTGGACCGTCTCGTAACCAACGCCGAGTTTGTCGGCGATCTCCTTGTAAAGGAATCCCTGGCTCAGCAGCTCGAGCACCTCGCGTTCGCGCTCGGAAAGGTTTTCGGTCGGCTGGGCCGCCGGCGCCGGCCGCTGGAACGATTGCACGACTTTGCGCGCGATGTGAGCGGTCATCGGCGACCCGCCGGCTTGGACCTCGCGGATTGCCGCAAGCAGCTCGTCTTTCGATGTTCTCTTCAGCAAATACCCCGTGGCGCCCGCGGCAAGCGCATTGAAGATGTTCTCGGTGTCTTCATAAACCGTCAACATGACAATCTGAGTCTTGGGGAGCAGCGGCTTCAATTGGCGAACGCATTCAACGCCGTTCATTCCGGGCAGGTTGATGTCCATGAGAACAACATCAGGCGCTATCTGTGGAAGCTCCTTGAGCGCTTCCTCGGCGGATGCATGCTGGCTCGCGCAGCGAAACCCTTCAGCACGGTTGATTACCCGCGCCAAAGTCGCGCGCAACTGATCGTTGTCTTCGACGATTGATACTGATACTGGCACGGCTGTTATACAGAGCCGAGTTTCCGGCGCGATCCTCGTGTCTTGTCAGTGAGACCGAACCTGGGCTGCGCCACGCACCTGGCGCCGAGAAGCCCGGCAGATTTGCTTTTTTTCACGCCCTGGGCCACCGAGCCACATGCTGCCTGCTGCGCGGCATTTTCTCAAGGACTTGCTGTTTGTTGCCCCCGGGAGAATCGGTCGGGCACCCCAGGCCGTGCCGGGCGCCTTGCATCAGCCCTGCCGCCCTGTCAGCCCAAACGGCCCGCAAACGCAATGCGCACTGAATATGCCACAGTGCAGCACAGCCGCAACAGGATATCAAAGGCAAGAACCTCGGCGCGACGCAGGAGAGGGGCATTCACAAGAAGCTGCGCAATCGTCTCGAGGGAACCATCCGAGCCAGTTGTCAAAAACAGCGTGCCTGTCACTTTATTCTCATTTTTCTGCCATCCATTTTTGCCAATTATGTTTCTGCCACCTATGTTTCTGCTCCTTGATCTTCCTGCCCTTTCCCGGTCGGGTCTCGACCCGGAAATCTCACCGCAATGACGCTGCGACTGTCTGGCTCGTGAGCAGCCAAGATTTCCGGGTTGGCAACAGGCCGGGCCGGAGATTATCCTGCTGGCGGGCATGAATTTGGCAGAGAAAGTTCGGTTGGCGGGCGTTGTTGGGGCCGGCGGCGGCGGGTTCCCAACCCATGTCAAGCTTGGGGCAAGCGCCGACACAGTCATAGCCAACGGCGCTGAATGTGAACCGCTGTTGCACAAGGATGCCGCTGTCATGGAGCATGAGGCCGATGCGGTCGTTCGCGGCATCACGCTGGCCATGGAAGCAGTGCGCGCCAAGACGGGCGTTGTTGCCATCAAGGCCAAGAACAAACACGCTGTCGATGCCATGACCGCTGCCTGCCGCGGAACACCGGTCAAAGTGCATTTGCTTGGCGATTATTACCCTGCAGGCGACGAGTACGACCTTGTGTACAATGTGACCGGGCGGCTTATTCCGCCGGCAGGCATTCCGCTGCAGGTCGGCGCAGTGGTCATGAACGTTGAAACTCTGGCCAATGTCGCGGCAGCTGCAGACGGGCGCGCCGTGACGCACAAAACCATTACCGTTGCCGGCGCAGTCAAAGAGCCGGTTACGCTGAGAGTCCCGGTCGGCACCACATGGAAAGACGCAATCGACGCAGCCGGAGGTTTGGCCACCGAAGACCCGGTGCTGTGCATCGGCGGGTTGATGATGGGCGAAACGACCGATGACCTCGAAACACCGATCATCAAGACAACAACCGGCGCTGTCGTCCTCCCGCGCGATCATCATGTCATCCAGCGCAAGCTCTTGTCCCCTGACCGCCAGAACAAGATAGGCAAGTCAGCATGCGATCAGTGCCGTTACTGCACCGAGTATTGTCCAAGGTTCCTGTTGGGATACGCTGTCGAACCTCACAGAGTGATGCGCAGCCTCGGTTTCACAGCCACAGGCACTGCGTATTGGGACCAGTTCGCCGTGTTGTGCTGCGCATGCGGGCTTTGCACCCTGTTCGCCTGCCCTGAAGAATTGTTTCCAAAGGAAGCCTGCGACCGGGCGAAAGCCGAAATGAAACGCGCAGGTTTCAAATGGAGCGGTCCTGCTCCGAGAGCGCCGCACGGGTTGCGCGAGGGCAGGCGCGTGCCGATCAAAACACTGATGCGCCGGCTGCAAATCGAGGGCTACGACAACCCCGCGCCGTTTCTGAACCTGGAAAAAGAACCGCGCCGGGTTGCAGTTCCCTTGAAGCAGGGCGCTGGCAGCGCGAACGAGCCGGTTGTGAAACCGGGCGACCGCGTCAAGGCGGGCGAGGGCCTCGGCAAAATCCCGCCAAACTCGCCCGGCGCGATTGTCCATGCGCCGGTTACAGGCCGCGTGGTGGCCGTCACCGACCGCGTCATAATTGAGAGGGAGTCATGAGCTTGAAATCGATTGGATTGGTTGAACTGTCCAGTGTTGCGGCCGGATTTGCCGTGGCCGACACCATGCTGAAGGCTGGCAACGTGCAGCTTTTGTTGTCGCGATCAATCTGCTCGGGCAAATACATGGTTTTGATCGGGGGTGAAACTGCGGCGGTTCAAAGCGCGGTGGCTGCGGGCGCAGAAGCCGCGAACGGGTGTCTGATCGACCAGTTCGTGATTGCGAATGTGCATCCGGACGTGTTTGTCGCGCTTGGCAGGTCACAGCCTGTGCAACCTGTGGGCGCATTGGGCATCCTCGAGTCGTTCAATGTTGCGACGCTTCTGCAGGCCGCGGATGCTGCGGCAAAAGCCGCGGCGGTGAACCTGATCGAGATTCGGCTGGCCATGGCACTCGGCGGCAAAGCGTTCTTCACGATGACCGGCGACATCGGCGCTGTTCAATCTGCAATGGCCGCCGGGAAACGCGTGCTTTCCGAGGCAGGAGTGCTCGTCAATGCGGTTCTGATATCCCGACCGCACCCTGACGTGTACAGCGAGGTTATCTGAGCAATGTAGTGGTCCGGGCCAGCGCAGGCCGGATTAAGCGCTGCTGACGTCCGAGTGCGCACTTGAACTGCATTGCTGTCCGACCACTCGGCACCCCTGCTCCGGTCAATGAACTTCCGTCTTGCCGCGGGCCGTGTTGGCACGAATCTTGCAGTTTGACCGGCCTTGACATTGTCGTGGTTGTGAGGTCTAGTTTGCTCAGACCGGTTTCCGGCCTTCGGAGTTTGGTGCTAGCCTGTCAATGGCCGGGAACGTTCTGATTAAGGAGCATGTTTATGTGGCGAATCTTGGTTCGGTCAGGTTTGAGACCCGCTGTATTGGCGGGTTTGGGTTTGGCGTTTTTCTGGGTTTGCGTTTCTCCAATTCAGTGCGTTGCGGCTGATGGCCTTGCCATTACCCATGTGCGAATTGAATCTTCAGAGGTCGTTGTGACTGTGGCGGTCCCGCCCGGCGTTCGGAAAGTGACGCTTGAATCTCGGGCGCGCCTTGGCGCCGGGGCATGGGTGCCTCGCGCGGTGCAGCGGTTGGACGGGCTGAAGGCAGAGACAATCACGTTCCGTCTCCCGAAATCGGCGGCCATTGAACTGCTGCGAGTCCGTGGCGATGAGAATGAACCGCTGCCGGCGGAATGCTACGATGGGCAAAAAACGTTCAATGGGCAGGTCAGCCAGAGCGCCAATGATGCCGCTGCTTTGATTTACACGGACCTCGGGACCAGGGAAAACGTGCCAACCGTGGGGGACGGCGGTGAAACACGCGAGGTCGTTGAATCGGACATTTGGAAAATCAAAGGCAACACCCTTTATTTCTTCAACCAGTACCGCGGGCTTCAGGTGATCGACATTTCTTCGCCGGACGACCCCAAGGTGACAGGCACGCTGTCGCTGCCGGCTGTCGGCGAGCAAATGTATGTCTTGGACGATCAGCATGTTGTGTTGCTGGCGCGCGACTGTTCGGTTTCAGGCGCCAATGGCGGGAGCACGGTGATAGTGGCCCGGGTCGAAAACGGCGTTCCCACGGTGCTGGCCAGAATTCCGATCGAAGGTTCGATCGCCGAAAGCAGGCTTGTGGGGTCGGCGCTTTATGTCGCTTCACTGATGTACAAGCAAGTTCTCGTGCCGCCTGTGCCTGATCCCGGTGGTTCAGGAAAGACCCAGCAGGAACAATGGGAGTGGGGGACTGAGGTCAGCTCGGTTGACCTTTCAAATCCTGCTCAGCCAACTGTGCGCGATCCCCTCTGGTTTCCCGGCTACGGCAATGTGGTCTCGGCGACCGACAGATACTTCTTCGTAGTTACGCAGGACCCAAACAACTGGTGGGAATCTTTGGTGCAATTGATCGACATCACAGCTCCCGACGGAACAATGAAACGGCTCGGCGTGGTGCGGCCGGGTGGCCGGGTGGCGGACAAATTCAAGCTGAATGTTGCGCCGCATGCCGAGCATGGCGAAGTGCTTTCGGTCATATGCGAAGCCGCAAGCACCCCGGACGGCGGGCGGGCAAGCGTTCTCAGGACCTATTCATTGGCGGACCCGACATCGCCGAAGGAACTGGGCAAGATCGAGGTCGGCCATGGGGAGAGTCTGTTTGCGACTCGGTTTGACGGTGCTCGGGTTTACATCGTGACATACCAGCGCATCGATCCGTTATGGGTGGTGGACCTGTCGAATCCGGCAAAGCCTGTTCTTTCAGGCGAACTGCATGTGCCGGGCTGGTCAACTTACATCCATCCGCTTGGGGATCGGCTAGTCACTATCGGCATTGACGACCAGAGCGGATGGAAAGTGGCAGTCTCACTGTTTGATGTCGCTGACGCACAGAAACCGAGCCTGCTAAGCAGGGTGACCTTGGGCGAGGCAGGTTCATGGAGCGAGGCGAACTGGGACGAAAAGGCATTTGCGGTTTTGCCTGAGGCGGGGCTGATACTTGTTCCCTACGGCGAATGGGCGTCCGGCGGTTACGCCACGCAGGTCCAGTTGATCGATCTTGGCAATGACACTTTGACGAAGCGCGGTGTCATAGCGCACAAGATGCAGCCGCGCCGCGCTACTGCATACGGAGAGCGTATCTTGTCGGTCTCAGGCAAGGAACTCATGGTGGTCGATGCTGGCAACCGCGATCAGCCCGCTGTGACGGCGACCCTTGTTTTGTCATGGACAGTTGACCGGTTGTTGCTGGCGAACGGCTGGTTGATCGAGGCCGAAGCAGGGTCCGAATGGCCGGGACCGGCAGCGCCGGTTTTGCGTGTGGCCAGCGTCGCAGACCCAAACGTTGTTCTGTCGCAGGCCGCTCTCGACGAAGGCCAAAGGCTTGTGGGAATGACGATTCGCGATGGCGTGCTGTTTGTTCTTCAAGCTGCCGGCAGCCAGACTCCGATTGTGTTCGATGGGAGCACAGGCGATTCGCCCGAGATCAAGCCCAACGTGACTTTGACTGCGTTTTCACTGGCGGGTTTGCCGGAACTGAAGCTGCTTGCAAAGACGACCGCAACAGTCGAAACCGCGAGAGGCTTCGGCAATTTCAAGCCGTTGTGGCCGAAACCCGGCGTTTTGGTGTGGGCTTCTTCTGGGGGAATGGGACCGTGGCTCGGCGAGGTGCTTCGTGTCGGCCGGCCGGTGGTGGGGGTTATTGCCGACTGGTGGTGGTGGCCGCGTTGGGGTTATGGCGGCGGATTGCTTTTGGCGTTTGACACAAGCAAGACCGAATCGAAAGGACAGGTCGATTTCCTGTCCGCCGTGGACCTGTCAAGCAACGGCCAGCACTGGAACTTCAGCGAGGCGTTCGAAGCTGCGCCGCTGGTTTATGTGAGTCATCGGTCGAGTTTCTTCGTGCCGAAAAACCCTGGAGAAAAAATCCCGCTCAACAACTCTGACTTGATCATCGCTATCGGACCAGAGCCCGGATTCTGGGAAACAAAAGAGTATCTTGACGTCGTCGATTTCACCGATCCGAAAAACCCGACGATGCGAACGCCGGTCGAGATTCCGGCCCAGCTTCGCGGCATTGGCGCCAACGGCGCAGTTTTGTACACTGTCGGGTACCACTACGACGCAAATGGTTCGACGGACTGGATGGAATGGCTCGATGCCCTTGCGTACGACGGCGTGAACGCTTCCTTGGTGGCCTCGATGAAACTGCCCAGTGAATGGCCGCATCCTTTGTTAGTGTCCCGCGACGCAGTGTTCATCGGGCGGCCCGAAAGCAATTCGACCGCAGGCACACTTGAAACATGGACGCTCGCGACAGACGTCGGAGGCGTCGGCAAGTTCGAACAGAAGGGCATCGTGAAGCTCGAGACTCGCGCGCAGGAAATGGCGATCTACGGGCAATTGCTCGCGGTTTCCACCGGCGACCGCGTTTCCATCTGGGATACGGGCGACGTTGCGAATCTGCGGCAAACAGGCAGCGAAAAGCTTCCCGGATGCGTTTGGGTGGACCTTGCCAATGGTGACGCCTCGGCCGACGAAGGGCTTTGGCTGCCTTTGATGGAATACGGCGTGTTCAATGTGCCGACGCAAGCCGGACCTTGAAGCACGTTAGCCACAACAGCTCGGGGCAGCAATGATCAGGCTTTTGGCCAACGGCCGGGTGTTCTCCCTGGTGCTTGCGGCTTTGATGGGCACTTTCGGCCATGGCAAAGCAGCTTCGGCTTTTGCCAGCGCGCCCAAACGCCTCGGTTATTGGCGGTTCAACTCCGAGGGCTTGCGCAATGAAGCGGGCCACAAGCCGCTCGACTCGGCGAATGTTGGAATTGCCCAAGGCGTTCACGAATCTGCCGTCCGCATTCCATCATCGCCCGGGCCGGCATGGCTGCGTTTCGCAGCGGTGGATAGCGACGGGTCGCGGAACCTTGACCCGGATCAGGGCGCAATTCGGTTCTTGTATCGGCCCGTGTGGGTTTACGACTCACCTGCGCGCGCCCTGCCAATAAGCACTTCGAGATGGACAACCAAACCACCGGGCGAACTCCGGCTTCTTGAGATCGGCTTCCGCAACGGAAACGGATGGGCGCCGCGCATGGCGTTGTCCATCGATGCTTCCGGGACAGAACTTGTGCTTCAGACGTTTGCTGCGAACGGCCAACCCTCAACGAATCTTGTCACAGATTATACTTGGTCCCTGACAAAGCCCGCAGGCCAAGGGAAAGAACTCGTCGGTGATTGGTGCGAGATTGTGATCAACTACACCCCCACCAATTGCGCCCTGATCGTGGATGGCGCACTGAAACAAGACAAGCGCACTCAAGGCTGGGGCGGGCCCGGCATCAGGAGCTTCTCGGGCCCAGAACGCGGATTGGTGCTCGCAATCGGCGGTAGTCTGGACGGCGCTCTCACAGCGCAAGGGTTGATCGACGAATTGGAGGTTTTTGATCAGCCGATTGGTCCGCTGCGGAATTATTCGTTTGCTTCACGCTACGCCGCGAGTGCAGACGTCATCCCAGACCCGCCCAGAGTTGCTTTGCACTGGCTCAGCAGCAACGGGAAACCGGTCACAATCCGCCGCCGGGTCGCAGGCGAACCCAATTGGACGGTGCTTTCAACAAATGCAACAGGCATGTCTTTTGTCGATGATTCGCCAACCCTTCGGCGCGACAGTGTCTATGAGTACGAAATTGACCAGCGCACCCTGTTCGTTTCAATCGACGCGCCCCCGGTTGAAAACCGCGGACGGGTGATTGTGCTCGTGGACCGCACCCTGGCCGCATCTTTGAAACAATCATTGGACGATTGGACGGCCAACCTCGTCGGTGACGGGTGGGAGGTGATCCGACACGAAGCGCCGCGCCACGATGACCGCGCGTGGGACCAAGACCCGGTCAACAAACGTTACATCGGCGATGTCGCGCAGATTAAGTCTGTCATCGCAGCCGATTACCGTGCCGATCCTGGCCGAACCAAAGCAGTCGTGCTCGTCGGCCATGTGACCGTGCCTCTTTCAGGTTTCGGCGCTGAAGATGGACACGTCAACACCAGAGGCGCGTGGCCTGCCGACGCTTTCTACGGCGACATGGACGGCGATTGGAAAGACACAAGCATCAATCAACAATCGCAAGACGCGCAGCTCCGCAATGTGCCCGGCGATGGCAAGTTCGATCCCAACTTCTTCGATCCCGACCTTGTTCCTTCGCAACCCCGTGGCCGGGGCGGGACCGAACTGGCAGTGGGCCGAATTGACTTTGCGCGAATGCCGGCGTTTAACCCGCTCGCGGAAGTTGACCTGCTCAAACGCTACTTTGCCAAGAACCACCGCTACAGGCACAGCGGCGAGCCGCCCACTCAAGGTGTCATTGCAGCAGGCTTGTTCTTCAGCCTGTACCATTCGCAAAGTCAAATCATCGACGCAAATGCGGCCTGGCTGGGGTCAAGATTGTTCGGAGTCTCGTCTGACTCGGTTTTCACAGGCGACATTTTCTCGTCAGTCGGCAGTTGCCTCGTTGGAATGCAGGGCGGTTACGGGGCTTACGACGCCATCAACAACAGTCCCGATTCAAATCGCGCCCTCGGCGTCAACCGCGTCTCAACCGCTGACCTTGCAAAACCTGCAAACGAGCCGGCAGTTTGGTTTTACATCCTCAAAGGCTCGTTTTTCGCCAACTGGAACCTCGGCGACGATTGCTTCATGCGCGCCGTCCTTGCAACCCCGAACTACGGCCTTGGCGCCCTGTTCACCATGGACACCGTCTGGCGATTTGAGTCGGCAGCCGTGGGCGAACCCCTTGCAACCGGTTTGGTCTCAACCGCGCAGGGACGGCAGAGCGTTCGAACAACGTATTTTCTCGGCGATCCGACGCTGCGCCTCCTTATGACCCCGCCACCGAAAAACCTTGTCGCACGCCAGGTCGGCAACCGGGTTTCCCTGCGGTGGACCGCATCGTCTGCGCCCCGAGCCGCGTATTATGTGTACAGGTCAAACACCGGCCTTGCAGGCCCGTTTGTGCGGCTGACGCCCGGGCCGATAACATCCACCCAGTTCACAGACAATGAAGCGCCGGCTGGCCGAAAAACTTACATGGTTCGAGCTTTGGCACCCACAACAACCGGATCGGGAACCTTCACAAATATCAGCCAGGGCGTCTTCGCAACTCTGCGCTGACCGAGCCGTGTCGGAGTGCAGCGCGGCCGCAGCCAATTCGCTGCCGTGAAATAAGGACCAACAGGTTGATTGCGGCTTGAAAACAGGGAAGCGCTCATTCACCTTGCTTCACGCGCCGCACTTTTATGTTGCGGTACTGGATCACAGTTTTGTTTGTGTCATTGTATCCGCCCAAACCAAGCATGCAGTTGTCCTTGAGAAGAAACCGATCCTGTTCCTCGGCCACACGCAAAGTGAGAACGTCGTTGATCCACGCGTTCACGCGGCGTTGCTGCATGGTGAATCGGAAAGTGTTGGGGCCGTCTTTGAGCTTGGCGGGCATCGTGAGCTCTTGCCGTGTCCAGCCGCTTGAGAAACTTGCCGCGTCGCCGGTGGACGGATTCCTCGTTATTCGGAACGCGTACCACGCAGGGCGCGGGTCATCAGGAATGCCCATCATCAATCCAGCCTGAAAAGCGCCTGTGGAAGAATGCGCGACTTCGAATTCTCCCGTCACTTCAAAGTCCCGCCCAATGCGTGTGCGGCAGTAAATGGCATGCCCGCCGGGACCGGCTTCGATCTCGATCGCTCCGTCGGGGAGTTTGCGGATGGTTTGACCAAACAGTTCCCAGTTTGGGTCTTGTCCGCCAGCGGGAAGCAAGTCAATCCATTCTCCATTGGCCAAGCGGAGTTCCTGCTCGAGCGCCGGCAGCCTCGCTTCAATGAACTGTTTGCTGCGATCGTCTGAATGGGGTTTTGCGCGCAAATCCTTGTAAGTCTTGATGGCTTTCGACAGATTGCCGTGCGCGTAGTCCGATTCGGCGCGCAATACTTCTTCTCCGTGTTCGCTTGTAATGGCCGCCACTTGCAGGGGCAGAAGCGACAGGTCTTTGCCCCATTGCGTCAGCGATCTGCGAGTTGGTTTCCAGTCGATGGCCTCCAACTGGCTTCGCGCCACATCGTATTTCCCAGCCAGATACGCTACAACGGCGTAAACACTGTGCCAGCCGAGTTTGAATTGTGCCTGGGATGGTTCGGCCAAATAGCCTTCGTACATCCTCTTCAGATGCGGCCATACGTCAGAACGACCGTAAATATGTTCGCCCGGAGCCAACTCGAGGTCGCCTTCAATCATTCTGATGCACTCGAACAATTGTCTTGGCACATCCGTGTCGAATCTGCCCGTGTCAACCGCGCGAACCCCAAGAGCCAACAGCGCGGCGTGACTGCCGTGCCAGCGGGGAAGCAGCCCGGTTTCCATCCGATTTCATGCAGTCTGCAGATCGATCTGGCCTTCAATGGCTCTGTCGAACCAGATGCGCGTCTCGTTGGCGTCGCTGTCACCCATTGCGACGGTGACCATGCAACAAGGCGCCAGCGGCCGTTGCGGATGCAGTTTCCATGCTTGTGTTAATGCTGCGCGGGCTTTGGCCAGATGATCTTCAAACCCTTTCCAACCTTCGGGGGTCACTGTGTTTGCCCAGCCGCTGCCGCGCGCTTTCCATGCCTCAATCAGCTTCGCCGCGTCGTCGTCCCACGGAACATCGTGCCGTCCGTGCTTCCGATAACCCCCAAGATACTGCCGAAGACGAAACTCGCGCGCCCGCTCTCGCACAGTTTCGCGCGTGAGCGTTGTTTCGCTGACTGGGATTGGTTTGCTGGCCGCTGCGAGGCCGCCAGTGCCACCAATGGAGGTAACAGCCCCAAGTGACTCGCGGGTCTTCTGAACAAACCTGAACACCATGAAACCTGAGAACCCGACTGCCAAAAGCATGAGCCCGCCAAAGATTGCTATCAACAAGCTTCCTGCCGGGCTTTGGAGGCCTGGCTGTTCCTTCCTGATCGAGACCGCCTCGCGGTTGCCGGACCGTCTCCTCCAACACCGCGTCAAGCGGCTTCCAATCAGTCATACCCTCGCGCCACACAAGGTCATCGCCTGAAAGCTCGCCAGCGGCTCGGCGGCGACTGAGCACATCAATTGAAAACACTCCAAGGTATTGTCCGCGGCTGTTGAGGTGGTAGTCCATAACTGTCAGGTTGCATAGTTCTTACCACGATGCCTGCTGCAAGGCAATCGCAGCGATTGCCGCCCTGCCCGGAATTCGGCTCGAACAGGCAGATTGCCTTTGACAAAAACATCGTCAAATGAGAGTGTCACAGGTCGGTTAAACAACCAAAACAGTGGTCGCGCATGCATCGAGGATGCTTGGCATGGTGGAGGTTCCCGGTGTCACGCGTGACGCAGCAGAACAGGAGTTGAATATGAGAACCAGATCCGTAATTGCGTCGGTTGCAGCCGCGGTATTACCCACGATTGTGGCTACTGCGGGCTCGTTCACGTCGGACTTCAGTGATCCGTGGCAGTTGGGGTACACGCTCAACGGAACAGCGTACGTTGAGGAAGGGCACTGCGTGCTGACATATGCTCAAAACAGTCAGCAGGGCACCATCATTCTTGATGATCTTGACGGAGGTTATCCAATCGAGAGCTTCACGGCCAAGTTCAAGCTCAAGATCGGCCCAGGGTCCGGCAACCCTGCAGACGGAGTTTCGTTCTGTTTTGGGCCGGACGTGACCTGGTACTCGAATTTCGGTGAAGAGGGCACCGGCAACGGGCTGATCATTTGCTGGGATATTTACGACAACGGCGGCGGCGAGGCACCGGCCGTCGAAGTCAAGTACGGCGGCGCCAGCATCGCCATCACCAAGTTCGCCAAGAGCGACATGGTGACAAGCAAGTACGAGGACGTTGAGATCAAGCTTTACCGCAATGGCACGCTGGATCTCACGTACAAAGGGCAGAAACTTTACGACAAGCTCATATTGCCAAACTTCGAGCCTATGGCGGGTCAATTCGGCCTCGGGGGTCGCACTGGCGGTGAAAACGCCGAGCAGTTCATCGACGACCTGTCCATCACAACTGTTGTTGCGGAAACTACAGCTCAGCCCGTGGTTACCACTCCACCACAAAGCCAGACTGTCGATGAAGGCGCACCCGTGACATTCACCATAGGTTTTGATGGAAGCGCGCCATTGGCTTTCCAGTGGTACAGCAACAACGTCGCGATCACGGATGCGACAAGTTACACCTATAGCATCGCGCGCGTGCCGCTGTCGGCCAACGGCGCCAAGTACAAATGCACCGTCAGCAACGCCGCCGGCACAGCCACGTCCGCCGAAGCCACTCTCACCGTTGTTGCTGATGTCACTCCGCCCGTGCTCCTTTCAGCCAAGGGCAGCACCGACTTCCTCGGCGCAGTTCTCACGTTCTCTGAGCCGATCGACCCGGTAAGCGGCGGCAACAAGGCCAACTACTCGATTTCCGGGTTGACCGTTCAATCGGCAACAGTGCTTGGCTCCAGCGTGGTTCTCGTTACCAGCAAACAAGCCGAAGGCGCCAACTACACGGTCGTGGTCAACAATGTCAAAGACACCGCCGCCGCGGGCAACGCGGTCGCGCCAAACAGCCAGGCGTCCTTCCGCACATTCATGTTCGCAACCGGCAGAGTCCTCCACAAGAAGTACAACAATATTGACGACGGCACCGGCGGGAACCCTGCGAACCTGTTCTCAGACCCGCGGTTCCCGAACCAGCCCGATCGCACGGACCTCATGACCGCATTCGAGTATCCGGCCAACGGCATCGCCCGCGACAGCACCGCCGATCCTGTCCGGAATTACTTCGACACACTCGAAGGGTTCTTCATCCCGCCAGTGACTGGCAA
This sequence comes from Verrucomicrobiota bacterium, assembly GCA_029907285.1. Lineage (GTDB taxonomy): Bacteria > Verrucomicrobiota > Verrucomicrobiia > Limisphaerales > J093 > JAAYVR01. Next base: position 13,364 of record JARYMD010000057.1, read on the forward strand.
TTACGTGTTCTTCACAGCCGGCGCAGACCGCTGGTGGCTGTATCTCAGCACCGACGACAACCCGGCCAACAAATACCTGATTGCGGCCGAACCCGGCGGCTGGACAGACCCGCGCGGCTGGACAACTACACACGATCAAGACCCGGCACGGCATCGTTCCGACACCTCTCAATACAATGAATGGCCCTTTGGCGCCACAATCACCCTCGAGAAAGGGAAACGTTATTACATGCTCATGGTTCACCATGACCCGAGCTGGTGCGGTGGCGACTGGTTCGCTGCCACCTACAAGCTCGAGACAGACGATGACCCTGCCGCAGGAAGCGCACCGCTTCTGACCGGCAACGTCGTGGGTTGCTACATTGACCCGACCGGGTCCGAAGTCAAAATCACGCAGCATCCTGCCGATGTTACAAAGACCGAAGGCAGCAGCGCCAGGTTCACTGTCGTCGCAACAGGTACCTCCGCGTATGGCGCCGCTCTGGCCTACCAGTGGCAGAAGGCTCCTCCGGAAAGTTCCAATTTCACGGACATCCCGGGCGCCACTTCCAGCAGTTACGAGACTCCAATCCTCACACTCGCTGATAGTGGTTACAAATACCGCGTGGTTTGCAGCGTCCCTGGGATTACCGAGTTCAGCACTGCAGCAACGCTGACGGTTGTCCCCGACACGTTCCCGCCCAAACTCGTGGGCGCCGGTTCGGTGCTGAAAGGCGGCGCAGTCGAGATCGGCATCGAGTTCGATGAAGACGTCGATCAAACAACCGCAAGCAATGTGGCCAATTATTCGCTGTCCAAGGGTTCTGTGACAGGCGTGCGTTATCAGAAATATGCACACTGGGACGGCGCACCCAAGATGGCTCTGGGAACCGCCGGCCCATTCACCGGCTGTGCCGTCGTCCTGACGACTTCTGGCCTCGCCAGCGGTGACAACGTCACTGTGACTGTCAAGAACATCAAGGACCTAAAAGGCAACGCGATGAGCGCCACCGGCGAAAGCAAGTCAATCACTGTCACCAGCAAGATGAAATGGGCCGCAATGGGCGGCGATGATTACGTCGAAGGGAACAACGCCGGAATGAACATCGACCCGAATCCAGCCCTGTGGCCGGATGATGTCGTCGCAGTCGGCAACGCCGACTTCTTCCTCATCAGCAGCGGTACTGCGAACTGGAACAACTACGACGAAGCCACATTCGTCTATGAGGAAGTGACGGGCGACTTCGACAAGGTGGTCCGCATCGAGTATCAAGACCCGACCAGCCAGTGGGCGCGCGCCGGCATGTGCGCGACACCGTCCGCTGACGAAGGCATGAACCGAGCCGCAGTGGATAGCGGCACCGCTCAAATGGAACGCCGGTTCCTTATGCGCGCCAATCCGCCTGTCCAATGGAATGGCGCCGCAGGAAACAACGCCTATGAAGTTGTTTGGCGCGCAACAAAAGGCGGCAATTACACCGGTTCAGGCACCGGCAGCCCGGCTTATCCAACTGCGTGGCTGCGAATGAAACGCGAAGGGCAGGTGTTCACGGCCTTCTACAGCAACGATGGCGTCAACTGGACGCAATATGGCTCGACAACATTCTCAGCGGAGCCAATGCCTGACCTGCTATTGGTCGGCATTTGGCTCTTCGTGGTATGGGGCATCGTTCCAGCCATCCTCAGCTACGGCCTGTGGCGTAGGCCGGTCTGGGCCTGGACGGAGCCGCTGAA
>JARYMD010000580.1 GCA_029907285.1 Verrucomicrobiota bacterium
GGAGCGGATCAGCTTCAAGGGGATGGTCGACGCCATCAGTCAGTACACTCAGGCCATTGCCCAGGCACGCTCGCAGAAGAAACAACGGGAGTTGGTGGCCGACCTGCTCCGAGTCCGGAGCCGTTGCTTTCTCCAACGCGTTGTGGGAGCGCGGGCATTCTTGCCCGCCAACAGCCGGTCGATGTTCGGGCGCGGGATCAGAAGGTCTGAGCCGTGTCGGCGGCGCATTTCTGAGGCGGAGCCGGGTTAATAACACTGCTTGACGGTCTGCGAAGCAACATGCTGTCATTAAGCCAAGACAACACGATCATGAAAATGCACTTAAGATTCTCAACCTCATCGATCCTCTCCTGGATGCCAATCGGAGCAAGCTTGATCCTGGCACTGAATACCAATGTCGCCAATGCCCTGAACGACCGAATCATTGGGACGTTCGACACCGACATCGCAGAGGCCGACGGTAGTTACGGAGAATGGCCTGCAGGGAGCAGCAGCAAGACGCTCGAATGGGCAAACGAGGACTCGGAAAGCAACAGCAGCAGCGGTTGCCTCAAAGTCGCCATCGCATGGACAGACACGAACCCGGGATGGAACGATTCAAAGGTCGTATTCCATGACCCCACAGGCGGCGATTTCGCATGGCCGGGAATTGATTGCCGGTCGTATGTCAACCTTGAGTGGGACGTGAAAGTGGACGTTGCCAATTCTTCTCTCAACCCCAACGGAAACTACGGAGGAATACAGGTCGTCTTTCAAGGATGGGAAGGCGCCAACGGAAATCCTGCAGGATTGGGCTGGGTGACCATCGGAAACATGATCACAATCGCCAATACAAATGGCTGGCAGCACATGAAGGTGCCCCTCACAAGCTATCCCTACAACCTGAACAAACTGGTCTTGAACTTCGTCGCTGACGGCGCCACAAACCTAATCACATACTTGGTGGACAATGTTAAGCTGACCGCGCCCCCACAACCACCCCCCACTCTCACTATGGAGAAAGCCATCCCAGGCCTGGCCTTCATCGCCGCAAGCGACGGCCGCTGGGACCGGCAGAATATTCGCACCATCAGCACCAGCTACAGTTGGATCGGCCAGCCGGGTCCTGTCAGTTACTCCGTTGAGATCGCCAAACACGCACCGGTGGACGGCTTCCGGTTGCACATGTTCCTCGTCCCCGGAATTTCAGACCCCAACCGTGCTGATTCCGACTGGCACGAAACCAATATTCTGATGGTCGCCATCTATTCGAATCCAAATGGCGGAGCATGGGCGAGCGTGAACGCCAAGTATAATTCTCCCGATAGCAACGGCCAGCAATACACACCCCTGGCAGAAGGCGGCGGCGATTTCGGCGGCATTTGGGCCAACAACAGCGCAGGCACATGGACACTCACTCTGAGTCACGACACCGATTTCGTGCTTACCACCCCGGACGGAACCTCCATGGCCAACACAATTCCGTCTGCTTTCATCGACGCCTGGAGAGTTATCCCCGAATTACAGTTCGCGGTCGGCATCATGCCAATCAACCCGGACTACGTCGGCCAGAAAGCAATCGTCAAAAGCGTCAAGATTACCGGCGCACCCGGCCCCGACATCAACGCCGACTTCATCAACAGCCCGCTCGACACAACAAACACATGGACCATTGTGGCGGCTTCCCCGAGTTACGGTGTCCAACAAATCCCCGCAGACGCCGTCTGGTGGGTCAACTGG
>JARYMD010000581.1 GCA_029907285.1 Verrucomicrobiota bacterium
GTTCCGGCTGCGCCGGGCTGGGAAATATGCGGGCTGGTGGTTTGGGCTGTGGCCAAGTGGTTTCACACGCGCAGCGTTGTTTGGCTGGGCTGGGCGGCGGCGGTAAAGTTCGTGTTTCGAATGTGGAGGTTTAATGGCATACTGCAGGCATGCCGAGTGATACCGGGGTTGCAGTTGTCACACTGACAACGGATTTTGGGCTTTGCGATTCGTTTGTGGGCGTCATGAAGGGCGTGATTTTGAGCCGGTGCCCGGGCGCACGAATCGTGGACATTACGCACCTTGTGCCGGCCGGGGATGTGCGTGCCGGCGCTTTTGCGCTTCTTACGGCATATCGGTTTTTCCCGAAGGGCACGGTGCATGTGGCCGTTGTTGATCCGGGCGTTGGGAGCGATCGACGTGCGATTGCGGCGCGCTGTTCAGATGCGACATTCGTCGGACCCGACAACGGATTGCTTTCGTGGGCACTGAGGAGTGAGAAGGGCGTCGTGGTTCGACGAATTGAAAACCAGCGCCTCTTTCTCTCACCAGTGAGCGCAACTTTCCATGGCCGGGATGTTTTTGCGCCTGTGGCAGCATACCTTGCCAATGGAGGCGGGTTTGCCGAAGTTGGCCCCGAGACCGGTGAATGGATAGCATTGCCGTGGCCGGAGCCCGCGCGCAGTGTGGACGGCTGGCTGGGTGAGGTTGTGCATGTGGATCATTTCGGAAACGCGATTACGAATCTGCCGAACACGGCACTTGAACCGTGTTGTGCGAGCCGGTTCACAGTGCTTTGCGGACGGCGGCGTGTTCCTATCGGGTCTTGCTACACAGCGGTCCCAAAGGGGAGAGCAGTGGCTGTGCCCGGGGCGAGCGGCTGCATCGAGATTGCAGTTAACGGCGGGAACGCCGCGCGGAGTTTTGGGTTGAAACGCGGCGCCAAAGTGAGGCTCGTCGCACCTGGCCAGCCTTCACGGTGCATTGCGTGAAGGGAGTTTCCGCGATGGCTCCATGCGGCGTCTGAGGGCATCGTCGGGCTCGCCGCCGAACTGCTGCCAGTAAGCGGCTTTGAACGAGTTTACAGGCGGGCCCAACACAGTTTCGTTTTCGAGGCACGGAAGGATTTCCTGCCACCACTTGTCGTAAGCAGTCCTCAGGATGGTGACGACGTCCGGGTGTCGTTCAATGACATTGCGAGATTCTGCGGGGTCTGATTCAAGGTCGCAGAGTTCGGAGTTATTGACGAGCTTGAAGCGCGAATTGCGAATTGCGCACTGCCTGTGTTTTGCTGCCGTTGCCTGGTTGTACTCCCAGCGACCCAAGTGTGTGACAAGCATGCGCTCGGGCCGTGAGGTGTTTTCAGCGGTGAGCAAGGCCAACAAACTTCTGCCTTCAATTTGGGCTTGAACCTCGGGGCGCAGGCTTGCGCCTGCGAGCTCGGCCAGTGTGGGAAAAAAGTCGATGTGCGCCGATTTCTCAGTAGCCCTGGTCATCAGTCATGATCACGATTATGTTTGGCTGCTGTCCTGCGAGGTTGGCAGCGTTGATAAATGGCCCCACGGCCGCCAGTGCGCACGCGATCAGAGGTCTGAAGTTCATTTCTCGGTCAAGACTAACTTCAAATGCGGTGAATTTAAAGGCAAACAGTTGAGTGTTGGGCGTTGAACGTTCCTGTCAGTTGACCGACCTGGTCGTCTGTTGGCCAGAGCCAAGGCCCGTAGGGCCGGCATATTTGT
>JARYMD010000582.1 GCA_029907285.1 Verrucomicrobiota bacterium
GTCCTTGGTAATCAGGCTGAGTTGTGCGAATTGGTCTCATTGCAAATTCCGGCTCAACAATGTCCATGCGGCGGGATTGGGAAGTCTGAGCCCGCACGCGAAAATCCAGGCTCTCGGGAATCATCAACCCTCCGCACTGCAACACCAACCAGGCAATCTCACAGGATCACAGGCCAAAGACATCCAAAGCTTCACCGCACGGCAGGTTCCAGATCGACTATTTCCCCATGCCGCACATCAAGACCGAGCGGCAAACTGACCAGCACCGGCGTTCCAAATTCGAGCGCAGTTCCAAATGTCCTCAAAGAAAGCACCAGGTTCGTCGGCATGTGCTCCACCACCCGCCCCACTTCAACCACAGACCCGACGCCAGACAGCCTTTTCGGCGCCCTCGACCGCACCAAAACCTTCATGCCCACTTCAGGTTCAAAATGCGACGTCTGCGGTATGTACGCCACAATCCGCTCCGGAGCACTTACGATTGTCATCAGCGGTTCGCCGGCCACAATGTTTTCGCCTGACCGCCGGTAAATCATCGCAACATGGCCGCTGATCGGTGCCACCAGCGTAACCGGACTCAGTTCAGCCGCCGTTTTCTCCAGCATCTCTTCCTGCACCTTGATCGCCGCACGCAAGGCGTCCTCCCCAGAAGGGCCTGGATTTGCAGATTGCGCAGTCACAATGCCCTGCGAGCCTGACTCGAGCTCCGCCACAAGCCGTTCCTCAACCTCAACCCGCGCTTTCAGTGAATCGCGATCGCGCACTGCAACATCGTACATCTGCTTCGACACCACATTCGTCCCGCTGGTCTCGAACAGTTGCCGAACCCGCCCAAGCTCCGACTCTGCATACTGCAGTTGCACCTTCGCTGCAGCAAGCTCCAACTTGTGTTCAAGTATCCTCAAACGAAGCTGCTCGTACTGCAGCCGATTGCGCTCCCGGCCAACCAACGGGTCCATCCCCGCCCTTATCAAGTCCACCTGCGCACGAATCACCGCCAGCGAACTCTCAACGTATCGCGGATCAGCCACAATCACGTCCGCCACAGGCGCCCCTGCCAAAACCTCCTTGAACCGCTCCACCCGCAACTGCGTCAGCATCCCCGGCTTGGTGCTCTTCACCGTGACCAGATTCCCCTCGGCTTGACCCACCATGACAGGCGCAGCCGCATACCGCGTCCACAAAACAACAACAGCAACCGCCGTCGCAGCAAACACAAGGAACGGCAAAAACCGCACCTGAAACTCACGCCACCTGAGCGACCACGGGGTTGGAATCGGAGGATACTTTTTCATCGTTACACCTCCGATTCGTCCTCAGCCAGAAGGCTGGTCACGCGCGAAACACCTTCCATGCCCCGCAATTCAGCCATCAATTCCTCCGCACGGTTCGGGTCGCGTAACAACAGCCGGTACGACAGGTCCATCCCGCCGAACGCTTCGCTCGCACGCTGGCTCGCACAATGTGTGCGCCTGCTGTGACGGTGCAGCAACGCCCGCAACTCATCCAGCTCAGACATCGGCCTGTCCCAGTGAAGATTGATGATCAGATCATAACGATGCCTGCTACCAAATGAAGTTACCCACAAGTAAATGATGATGCCGCAGGTCAAAATCGTCACCATCACTGCCACCGGATACCTCTGCGTGCCGCAACCCATCCCGATAACAAGCGCCGCCAGAATGAAGCTCGTG
>JARYMD010000583.1 GCA_029907285.1 Verrucomicrobiota bacterium
TTTGGGCCTAAGGGACAGAATCCAGGCCGCGCCGCTGAGCAACAGCACTGCCACTGCCCATGCATTGAGGTTTGGTTGTGACGGGAAGAACCTCAAAGACAAGGCTCCGACCGCTGGTCCTGCAAATATGCCGGCTCCAATCGCAGCCTCGTGAAAACCGCCGTGTTCACCCTTTGTTTCGCCGACGTCCATCGAGTAGAACAAGGATGAGTAATAAATAAGCCCTACCGCGAATCCGAACACCAGTTGCGCCAAGAACAACAGCAAAAGGCTGTTCCCCAACAGAATTGCAAGGAAACACCCGGACATCGCCGCGTATGACCCGATCAGCCAATGAAATCGGTAATGCCACCCTGGCCACAACCACAGCACAACAAAAGAGGCCGATCGAGCAAAAAGCCATGTGGAACAGAAGAAACCAGCGATCATCGGCCCAAGGCCGAATCGCTCTGCCAGTCGCGGGATCACCGGTATCAGCGCGTTCATTGCAATGTATGCGAACGGGTTGGCAATCCAAGCCATCTGCAAAAACACCTTCGCCAGCGCACTGGGCGGGTTCGCTTGTTTGTTGGTGTTGTCTGCGGTGTGTGTCGCGCTGTGAATGAGTTGATTATTGATTGACGTTGTTGGTTCACGTTCGAGAACTCGAAGGATGAGGAACTGAACGACATGGATGGCGCCCGGCACAAGGAAGATGCTGCTTGTGCCGAGCCGCTCGTACAGAGCTCCACCGATGAAATAACTGGCGGCGCCGGCTGTGGACCAGACAATATTGTATATGCCAATTGCTTTCTGCAGCCGGACCGGCGGTTCTCCTTCACTGGTGATCGCTTCAAGTGCGGGCCATGTGAAACTCATGCCCAACGTCCAAACAATCAAGAGGATAATCTGGACGGTCAGAGTTTCCGCCACATGGCCAAGAAGCCCGCTGCCGGCAAACATTGCGAGTCCCATTACAAGAAACCCAAGTCGCAAAGCGACGAAATAACCTCGCCGTTGCGCGAATTTTCCAGCCAACCACACGGTGACGCAATAAACAGCCCCGCTGATGGCGCACATAGAAAGGTTTCCCAGATTGGTGAAACCAAACTGGTCGCGCATGTGAAAAAAGATGTAATTGAAGTAGATGGTGGTGGAGAAGGCGTTCAGTCCTTCGAGAACGAACGCCCCCCGTTTTGTCAGAGGTGAAAACATTGGGGGCTGAGAATTGGTCGGGGTGAAAACTGTCTGTTTGAGATATTGGCTGGTGGGAGCCCTGAGGGTCTAGTAATCGTACAAACCGGGGTCGTGTGTGTAACCTCCGCCCATGCCGTAATCGTCGTCTTCGGGACCGCCCAGGGCTTCTCCCAGGACATCACCCATGTCTTCCTCGATTTTCTCCGGGTCTTCGCCTTTTTCGAGGCGGCGGATTGCGATATCCATTTCCTTTGGCATTGTGCCCGGGGGGAGGATGTCTTTGATTTTTTTCATCATGTGGGCCATGTGCTTCGGGTTGTTCTCGTCCATGTGCTCCATGTCGCGTTCCAACTCGGCCATGGCACGCATGACGCGTGGATTGTCCATATCGGGTCCGGGCTCGTCTCCGCCGAAGTCAGAGTCTTTGGCTTTTGGCTCCGGCACACCGCGGAGTGTGGCGAACCGGCTGACCTGCTTGACCAGCTTGGGGTTCCCGCACTTTGGGCAACG
>JARYMD010000584.1 GCA_029907285.1 Verrucomicrobiota bacterium
TTACCCGGAGCCTGCGGATTCGATCCTGTTGCGGACCGACCGTGGCAGATTCACCGTGGCACAGAGGCTTGCGAAAGTCGGGTTGGTCAGCGGAGCGGTTTTCAGCGATTTGGATGGAGACGGCACGCCGGAACTTGTGCTGGCGTGTGAGTGGGGGCCTGTCAGGGTTTTCCGATACGAAGGACGGCAGTACGTCGAAAAGACCGAAAGTCTTGGTCTTGCAGGTTATTTGGGGTGGTGGACAAGCGTGGCGACAGGCGATTTTGACGGGGACGGCAGGCTCGACATTATCGCTGGCAATTGGGGGCTGAACAACAGATATCGCAAGTCAGCCGCCACACATCCCCTCCGAGTCTATTATGGTGACATCCAAGGCCGGGGTTGCCTGGACATCATCGAGGCGCGTTATGTGCCAGAATTGCAAAATTACGGACCGGACCGGGGATACATCGCAGTGAAAGCTGCGCTGCCTTTTGTGATCGAGCGCGCGTCAACCTTCGAAGCATACGGAACCATGACCCTCGATGAGATTTACGGCGAGAATCTCCGGAAAATGTCATTTCTGGAAGCCAACACCCTCGAGACAATGCTGTTCCTGAACAGGGAAGGCAAATTCGAAGCGCGCAAGCTCCCGCCGGAAGCGCAATGGGCGCCGGTCTTTGGCATTTCGATCGCCGATTTCAACGGCGACGGAAACGAGGACGTGTTTATTGCACAAAACTTTTTTGCCATTCGACTCGACGAGACGAGACAGGACGCAGGCCGTGGATTATTGCTGCTCGGTGATGGACGAGGGAACTTCGCGCCGGTGCCCGGCCAGCAGTCCGGCATCAAAGTGTACGGCGAACAACGGGGATGCGCAGTTTGCGATTACGACCACGACGGGCGCGTGGACCTTGCGGTGACTCAGAATGGGAATGCCACCGTCCTGTACCGCAACCTTGCCGCAAAACCAGGGCTGCGTTTGGCCGTAAACGCCGGCGGTGGAAATCCGACAGGCATTGGCGCTGTAGTTCGAATCGGCGATGACCGCTCCTATGGACCTGCACGGGAGATTCACGCCGGCGCAGGCTACTGGTCAACAGATGCGCCCGTCCAGGTCATGTGTCCGGACAAATCTCCCACCAAGGCATGGGTGAGGTTTCCCGGAGGGAAGACGATGGTCTATAACCTTCCTGCAGGCGCCGCATCTGTCGAGTTGCGCGCGGATGGTACAGTGGCACGTCGATAAGGATTTCCGCAGCGCAGCCGCAACCTGACCCTCCACATGTGAAACTGCGTCGGCCGCTGGAAGGCCCCTTTGTATCGCCGCGCTGACGGTGCGACTCCGCCACCGGGAAGCCGTGATTGGTGAGCTGACCACGCGCCTGACACGTTGTTTGTGCAATCGACTTGAAGTTTGTGCGCAAAACAGTTTGGCTTTTCCCGTGCACGACCTTTTGATCCGAACAACTGGCAATTCTCGCATGTTGTCGGCCCGCCATTCCCGTGCGGCGTCCGCATTTCAGCATTGCACAGGGAGAAACCGGCGTGGATAGGACAGCAAAGAGCATCGTTGGCTTTTTTAACGGCAAGCTCGCGCCGGTTCTCACGGCATTGAGCGAAAACACCTGTATGTCCGCCATCCGGGCAGGCATGGTGTCGATCGTCCCGCTCACGATCATCGGCGGTTTC
>JARYMD010000585.1 GCA_029907285.1 Verrucomicrobiota bacterium
GCGGGCTCTTGGAAACCCGCGCAAAGCCTAACAAATAGTTATTCTTCTACAGTGTGTCAGTATTCACGTTGCCGAAATCGGCTCTGACGGGGAGCACGATGTGCGGTCTGGAAATTGAGATTCTCTCGTCTGGGCGCGGGTTTCCCGGGCCCGGAAATCTCACCGGGGTGAAGGCACCGGTGAATCCGAGGGGGTGGCCGGTGAGATTTCCGGGCTAGGCGCTTGCAAAGATAGATGTTTCGGACACGGCTCCCCGACTCAGTGCGGCTCGGAAGAGATGATCCGGCCGGGCTCCGAAGTGTGCGCGCTCTCTCACCGTCAGCGCAGCGCAGCCACGGCATTTCAGGGAAAAGCAACTACTCTCTTCACAACGGGCACAAGCCCGCATAATGTGGGCGCGTTGTGCGTGAAATCCCGATTGCGATGAGATTGGCTGTGCCACTCAAATGGGTTTGGGCCGCACCCGTTGCGACAGCAGTCGCAGGTGCGATCACCATTGTTCTCTGGTTCAGTCTTGGACCGGCGGTTCAATTGGCGATGCGCGTGCCCGGGACCGACCAACCGCCAAGCCAGCAAACCGGCGGTTCAAGAAACCCGGTGTTGATCGGCAAGCTCACCCGCGGCACCGGCCAGCCTGCGAATCTCCCCGGGTTATGGCCCGGTTTCCGCGGCTCAGCCAGAGACGGAATCGTCAACACATCCAGCCGAATTGCAAGGTCGTGGGACACCAGCCCGCCAAAGGAGCTGTGGTCGGCAGAAATGGGTGAGGGTTACGCCGGTGCAGCCGTGTGGCGCGGGCGCGTCTATGTTCTGGACTACGATCAGACAAAGAAAGAAGACGCCCTGCGCTGTCTCTCGCTCGGGGACGGGAAAGAGATTTGGCGATTCGCATATCCTGTGAGCGTGAAGCGGAACCATGGAATGTCCCGCACCGTTCCAGCCGTGTGCGACAGCGCCGTCGTGACGCTTGGCCCCAAGTGCCACGTCGCTTGTGTCGATCCGGCCACAGGCGAACTGAAGTGGGGAATCGATCTTGTTGCCGAGTACGGAGCAAGAGTGCCGCAGTGGTACGCAGGACAGTGCCCGTTGATTGATGGCAATCGCGCGATTCTCGCCCCGGGCGGCAAAGACGCGCTTTTGGCCGCCGTCGATCTCGCCACCGGCAAGCCGGTCTGGAAAAGCCCAAATCCAAACAACTGGAAAATGACGCATTCGTCAGTTGTTCCCATGGACATTGGCGGAAAACGCACTTATGTCTATTGCGCCGACAAAGGCGTGGTGGGCGTGTCCGCAGACAATGGCGCTATCCTGTGGGAAACCCCGGATTGGAAAATCTCGATCGCAACCGTGCCTTCGCCTCTGCCAATCCCGGGCAACCGCGTTTTCCTGAGCGGCGGCTACGACGCAGGCAGCATGATGTTGGAACTGGCCGAAACCGACGGCCGAATTGTCCCGAAAGTCCTGTTCAGGCTCGACGCAGCAACATTCGGCGCAACCCAGCAAACACCGGTCTTCCACAACGGCCACATTTACGGTGTAAGACCCGACGGCCGATTCACATGCCTCGACACCAACGGAAAAATCATTTGGACAAGCGATCCCGCCAACAGATTTGGCATGGGACCTTTCCTGCTGGTGGGCAACGTGTTCTTTGTCTTGAACGACT
>JARYMD010000586.1 GCA_029907285.1 Verrucomicrobiota bacterium
CCGCGGTGACATTGTGCTCTTCAACGTTGTGGCGGAAGAATTGACCGGTTGGCCATCCAAGGAAGCTGTGGGCCGGAACCTTCGGCAGGTGCTTCGCTGTTACCATGCCGACACGCGCCAGCCGGTTGCCAACCTTGTTGAGGACGCGCTTCGCACCGGCGCATCGTCGAAGCTGACCGAAGGCGTGTTGTTGGTTGGGAGAGACCAGACAGAAAGGTTGATTGAATTGAGCTGCTCGCCGATTTCGGATGCCGGCGGCAAGAGCATAGGCGTCGTGGTCGTGTTCAGGGACGTCACAGAGCAGCAGCGCCACGTGGAAGCATTGCTGACTGCGAGCAAACTGCAGTCGATCGGCATGATGGCCGGTGGAATTGCGCACGACTTCAACAACATCCTCACCAGCGTGCTTGGCCACATCTCGATGGGCAAACGCAGTGCCACTGCAAACGGCGAACTGATCGAGCATCTGGCTTGCGCCGAGGAATCGGCGTTGAAAGCCCGTGAGATTACCCGCCAACTGCAGACTTTTGCCAAGTCGGGTGTCCCGGTGAAGAGAACCGTTCGCGTCAACGATCTGATTACTGAAGCAACCAGTTTTGCGCTTAGGGGAAGCAACGTGCGAAGCAGAATCACCGTCGATGATGCCCTGTGGCCCGTGGATGTTGACGAGGGGCAGTTTTCGCAGGTCGTCCAAAACGTGGTTCTTCGGGGAGTTCGAGCCATGGCGGGAGGCGGCACCATCGAGGTTAGAGCCGCAAATGTTACGATAGGTGAGACATCGGTGATGCCCCTGGCGCCGGGCAATTACATTTTGATCTTGATACACGACCACGGGCAGCCAATAAAGACCGAGGATATCCCCAACGTGTTCGATCCGTATTTTGTCAAGGAAGGCGGCGGATTGGGGCTTGCTGCAGCTTACACGATCGTCAAGAGACATGGAGGCCACATCGCCGTTGACCCGAAACCCGACAAGGGAACGGCATTCCACATATACCTGCCCGCAAAGCCGGGGCCTGCAGGGGCGCAAACAAGGGAGCATCCGGGCTCGGCTGTGAAACGAATCCTGCTCATGGACGACGACGAGCAAATACGTCAGGTGGCATCAGCCATGCTCGAATCCGTCGGTTATGAGGTTACGGCCGTTGAAGATGGCGAGGCGGCGATTGGAAGGTTTGTTGAAGCGAGGTCAGGCGGCCGGCCGTTCGACGTCGTCATTCTGGACCTCACCGTGCAGGGCAGCAAAGGCGGGAAAGAGACGATCCAGGAACTGTTGCTGATTGACAGCAAGGTGCGAGCAATAGTCTCAAGCGGTTATTGTGATGACCCTGTGATGTCCAGGTATCGCGAGTACGGTTTCGTAGCGGCGGTGCCCAAGCCCTACAATTTCGACGAACTCGAAAGTGTGCTGCACAGGCTCCTGCATGAGCCTGAACCGGCCCGGGTTGACAGCCTCAGGCAACAAAACTCCCGTTAAGTTCATTACGCACATTTGGATGTGGCCACCGATCGTTGCGGGCGCAGCCGAGTTTCAAAGATAACAACACGGCGCGCGGTGATTCTTTCTATTCACTGGCATCCGGGCATTAGTCCCACAGCATCAACTGGTTAGAAACAGGGCTTGGCTCTTTCCGGGACCGAAATTCCGCAAATAGTTCAAC
>JARYMD010000587.1 GCA_029907285.1 Verrucomicrobiota bacterium
GTGCTGCTGAGGCTACTTTGGTTCCGGCTGTGGTGGGCTGCGAAACATGCCGCCCGAGGGCCGAACTACAAGCCGAACTCCTTCAAGTTTTGTTCGCAGGATGGCAGTACTGGCCTGTCCGGGAGGCCGGATTTCAGCATTTCCTGTTCGTCTTCGGGAGTCGAGAGGGGGAGAGCAATCTGGCCGCCCTGAACAGCACTGCGTTGCAAAGCGAGCATTATTTCAGCGCCGAGATAGGCGCGATCGAAGGCGCATGGATGGACATTCTGGTCATTATCGAGCCAGTTGGCCATGTCCTGTATGTAAGGCGGCATGTCGAGCTCGTAGTTCATTGCGGCGGGGCCTGATCGGAAGCCGCCGTATTTTGTGACTGCACGCCAGCCGGCGCCGGTGAGCAATTCGGCGAAACCTTCTGTTCCCTGGGCGCCGATTCGGTTTTTGCCCCACCACCTGGCGACATCGGGTTGGTCGGGTGCGCCTGCGCCACATTCGTAGATTCCGCGGACGCCGTTTGCGAACTGGACGAAGCCGGCGATGTAATCCGGGGACGGGTGGTTGTCTGCGAGCTTGGATTTGCCTGCTGCTTGGGCGATGACCCATTGGGCGGGGGCGTAGTTGTTGAACCAGCATGTGTAGTCTATCAGGTGCGAGAGCATATGGGTCATCCAGCCTGTGGCGGTGCCATATACGGTGTGAACTCTGCCGAGCGCGCCGCTTGCGATGATTTCCTTGGTTATCCGATAATGAGTGCCGTATCTGTGCTGATGGCTGACGACGGCCTTGACGCCGCTTTGTTTGATGAGATCGCGGATTTGGAAGAGTTCTTTGCTTGTGAGTGCGACGGGTTTTTCGAATGCGATGAGTTTTGCGCCGGATTCGATACCGGCTCTGATGAAGTTGGTGCGCAGGTGTGGCATTGTGCAGAAACAGAAAACGTCTGGTTTGATGTCCTTCGCGAGCGCAGCGGCGTCGGTGCCTGTTTTTGTCTGGCCGAGCTTGGCGGCTGCCGTCTCGAGGCGGGCGGTGTCGATGTCACAAATGCCGGTCACTTTGAAACGCGGGTTTGCATTGAACGCGAGGGCGTGGTGCATGCCGCGTTTTCCCATTCCTACGACAAGAACTGAGTATGTGTTCATTTTTTGAGCGTTTGCCGGGTTTTGGTGCGCCGGATTTCGGGCTTTAGCTGTTTTCAATCTGTTTGTTGGCCCGGGGCGCAACGGCCGGCAACCTAGCATTTGCCGTCAAATGTTATGGACGTCAAAACCGTTGTCGATCAAAACCTGGATAAAAAACACTTTGCCATGACCGGTCTGCGTGGCTAAATCTGCGCATGCGCATTTTGGGAATAGTGCCGGCGCGATATGCGTCCACTCGGTTTCCGGGAAAACCGCTTGCGATGATTGCGGGGAAACCGCTGATTCAACGCGTGGTTGAGAGGTGCCGTCTCGCAAAATCATTGGCTGACGTGATAGTTGCCACGGACGACGAGCGGATAGCTGCCGTGGCGGCTCCGTTCTGCAAGGTTGAGATGACCCGGTCGGATCATCCGAGCGGGACTGACAGAATAGCAGAGGTGGCGGAGCGGACACCCTGTGATGCGGCGGTGAACATTCAGGGCGATGAACCGTTGATCGAGCCTTCGGTTATTGATGCC
>JARYMD010000588.1 GCA_029907285.1 Verrucomicrobiota bacterium
CCACTGTGAACATACCTGACACGGTGGGCTGGGCGATACCGCAGGAGTTCGGGCAACTGATAAGGCATCTTTACGTTTCAGTTCCGGAATTTCAGTCCGGCAAAGCGGTGATCAGTGTTCATTGTCACAACGATCTTGGGTTGGCGGTGGCGAACTCGCTGGCTGCGGTGAACGCTGGCGCGCGCCAGGTGGAATGCACCGTCAACGGCATCGGCGAACGAGCGGGCAACGCATCGCTCGAAGAAATCGTCATGGCTGTGCGTACGCGACCCGATTTCTTCTCGGGGCTCGAGTGCAACGTCAACGCACGGGAAATTGTGAAGTCGAGCAGGCTTGTTTCAAGAATGACCGGTTTTCTGGTGCAGCGGAACAAGGCGATTGTGGGTGACAATGCGTTCGCCCACAGCAGCGGGATACACCAGGACGGCATCCTGAAGAAGCGTGAGACTTACGAGATCATGGACCCCCGGGAGGTTGGGTGGGGGGAAACTGAGCTTCCGCTGACGAAACACAGCGGGCGCGCGGCTGTTTCGGCCAGATTGAGGCATTTGGGGTTCAAACTGTCTGACAATGACCTGAACGTCGTTTTCACGAAGTTCAAGGAAATCGGTGACAAGAAGAAGTTTGTGTACGACGACGATCTGACCGCGCTTGTGGAAGGCGTTATCACCCAGGTTCCCGAGACATGGTCACTCGAGTACTTGAGTGTCACCAGCGGCAGCGGAACGATTCCGACAGCCACTGTGAAACTGCGCAAGTCGGTGAATGGCGGCCAGGAAATCGTGCAGGACGCCAGCATCGGCGACGGGCCGGTTGAGGCCGCACTGCGCGCGATTGACCGCCTCACCAAAACCAAGGGCAGGTTGATGGAATACTCCCTGAGGGCTGTTTCGCAGGGCAAAGACGCCCTGGGCGAGGTGACAGCCAAGGTCGATTTTGGCGATGGCAATCTTGTTACAGGCAAAGGTGCCAGCACAGACGTCATTGAAGCGAGCGCGCGGGCTTACCTGAACGCGGTGAATCGCCATCTCATATCCAAGCGGGCCGCGTGCGGGCGGGTCAAGGGTGTTTGAGTTTGGCGAGACTCCGGCTTGGACCGGTTGTGTCCATTGTGCTCTGACGGCCAACGGGCCTGACTGTTGGGCGCGATCGCTCTGTCGCTGGGCTGTAACCGGTTGCTGACAAACAAAGCGAAAGTGTGTTTTGGCACACCGACTCCGTCACACGAGGTTTCCTTCGAGGAGTCAATGGATTGGTCAACGTCATGGCCATGTTGCCTTACGCACGATTTCATGGATCGCAAGGCGCGCCGTCCCTGGCGCGCCGAATGCATCAGTACAAGGCCTGACTGCGGCTCGCTGAGGACAGCGAGCCCTACCCTGCATGAACCCCTGGATACAATTTTTCATTTCCGCGCAAACGCGGAACTCTAAGAGCGCTCGGTTGTCCCGCACTTTGGGCGATGTCAGGCCCGCAGCCGATGGAGTCCGGCCTTTGGGCGTGCTTGAAACGGAACTTCCATTAAAATTTCCCCTCCAAATCGTCGTTTGGCCCTTATTTTACGCGGCTCCTGCGGGCCGGGGCGATTTTCTTGCGCGTGCCTACAGTGACGCGGGCCTCCGGCACCGTTCTGGGCATTTTCAACTTC
>JARYMD010000589.1 GCA_029907285.1 Verrucomicrobiota bacterium
TGCAACCGATGCCATGAAAACAGCAGCCGCAATCACAACAGAGATTCGCGTCGGCATACGAGAGTACCATCGCACGGCCCAGTGCAGACTCAAGCCGAGAGTTCGAGAATCTTCGCACTGCCACACCTCGGCCGTCATATTTCATGCCCGGAGCAGCCTGCAAAACAGACGCCCTTCGCGAATCCAGAAATATGAGTGCCAATAAGGTGCCAGGCTCG
Source organism: Verrucomicrobiota bacterium (assembly GCA_029907285.1). Lineage (GTDB taxonomy): Bacteria > Verrucomicrobiota > Verrucomicrobiia > Limisphaerales > J093 > JAAYVR01. Next base: position 219 of record JARYMD010000589.1, read on the forward strand.
TTGTTCCAGCCGTCCGAAAGGTTGGCTCATGTACTAAAGATTCTGGTTTGGAAATGCCTTCAGCGACAACAGGCCGGATTTGACACCACACGTGCATCATGTATAGTCGCCGGCTCTCATGAACCGCAATTTGCACGTTGCTGTTGTCGGCGCAACAGGCGCCGTTGGTATCGAGATGATCCGGACATTGGAGAGACGCCAGTTCCCGGTGAGCAAGCTCACTTTGCTGGCCTCGGCCCGGTCCGTCGGAAAACCCCTCCAGTTCCGCAGGCAAACTGTCCTCGTCGAAGAGCTGACAGAAGACTCATTCAAGGGCATCGATCTGGCCCTGTTCAGCGCCGGAAGTGGAATCTCGAAGCGATTCGCTCCAATCGCGGCAAGAAACGGCTGCGTCGTGGTGGACAATTCGAGCGCATTTCGGATGGACGACACCGTGCCACTGGTGATCCCGGAAATCAATGCGGCTGACGTCAGACTCCACAAGGGAATCATCGCCAACCCCAACTGCACAACTGCGATTGCACTGATGGCTCTGTATCCCTTGCACGCCGCCTTCGGCTGCACACGCATCTTCGCCTCGAGTTACCAGGCCGTCTCGGGCACAGGCGCCCGCGCCATAGCCGAACTGGAACGACAGGTTAGGCAGATCGTCAGCGGCCAGGAAGTCACTCGCGAGGTTTACCCGCACCAGATAGCATTCAACGTCCTGCCTCACATCGACTCTTTCCTCGACAACGGCTATACCCGAGAGGAAATGAAAATGGAAAACGAAGGACGCAAAATCATGCATCATCCGGCCTTCAGGGCAAGCGTCACATGCGTGCGCGTCCCCGTCTATCGCGCCCATTCAGTCGCCATCAGCGCCGAGTTCGAGAAACCCATCACCGTGGCCGCCGCACTTGAAGTGCTGCGCCGTGCCCCGGGCCTCGACGTGATAGACAATCCCGCCAACTGCGAGTACCCAATGCCACTCTACCAGGCCGGCAAAGACAACTGCGCCGTCGGCCGCGTAAGAAGAGATTGTGCCTTTGACAACGGCCTCTGCTTCTGGGTGTCAGGCGACCAGCTCCTGAAAGGTGCCGCGCTCAACGCAGTGCAAATCGCCGAAGAGCTGCTCAAGCTTTAGTCAGCATATTTCCCAGCCCGGCCTAGTCGGAACCAAAGTTGCCCAACGGGCAACGCCCCCGGCTCTTGCACCCCCCAAGACCTTCAACCACGCCGGGCTGTGAAATATGCCCTGCGACTCCGTCGCTGGGAAAAGCACCCTGAACAAGCCCATACTGCACGCGGCGCTGCCGCGGTTGCAGTGCGCGTTGGTAGGCGCGAAGCGCTCGGAGTGCGGCAGCTTGCTGCCGCTTTGTCTTTTATGCGCGAACAACGTGTCTGTCCCCATGTCGGCATTTGAGGGGTTCCTCCG
>JARYMD010000058.1 GCA_029907285.1 Verrucomicrobiota bacterium
AGGAGGAAGAATCCTCGTTGACCTCAACTATGCTGAAGACTCGACAGCCGACGTTGACTTGAACCTCGTTATGACCGGAGACAAACGCTTCGTCGAAGTCCAGGGCGCCGGCGAACGTGCCACATTCGATCAGCAACAGCTTTCGGAAATGCTGGCGCTCGGGCAAAATGCAATCGCCACTCTAACCGCCCTGCAAAGCACGGCTTTGGCCTGAACCCCGCCACGGATTCGAATAAATGGATCAGTCCACTCGCTTGTTTCTCCTGCGCCACGGTGAAATAGAAGACCGTTATCGGTATGTCTTTGGCGGACGCATCGACATGGACCTTTCGCCTCGCGGACGAGAGCAAGTCAAGCGATTGGCAGAACATCTTTGCCAAACCAAGCTTGACGCAATTTACGTCAGCCCGCTGAAACGCGCCAGGCAGACTTCGTCCGCCCTCCTCCAACATGACGGTCGAACTGAAACCGTCCATCGCGATTTGCGCGAAGTTGACTTTGGTCAGTGGACCGGACTTACATGGGCAGAGGTCGCAGAACGGTTTGGCGTGCACGCGTTCGACTGGCTCAGAGCGCTGAGGCACGACAGAATTCCCGGTGCGGAGCCTTTTTCCGAGTTTCGCGGCCGGGTATCAATCTGCTTGAACGAAATTTTGGGGCGGCATTCGGGCCAAAGCGTGGCTGTGGTGTGCCACGGAGGGGTAATTAGAATGCTTCTGGCGCTGCTGTTAGACCTGCCGCTGGAAAAAACCGGCGGGTTCGAAGTCGATTACGCGAGCCTTACTGTTGTCGGATGGGAACGGCCCGGCCCGGCAATCCGGTTGTTGAATTTCACACCATGGCGCCCCTTGCCATGACCCAGTGTTCGTGGTGGGAGGTTTCGGTAACCGTGCCTGCTGACGCGGCCGATGCGGTCGCAGGCATTATGGAGGCGACCTTTGCCGCTCCGCCGGTCCAATGCCAGCGCGCCGACAGTTCCGTCACCAAAGTCACCGTTTACCTGCCGAAATCAGCGCGGTCGGACAGCGGCGTGATCAAGTCTCTCAAAGAAAAAATCTCCGCGTTGGCGTGGGGCAAGCTGCACCAATGCCTTCGGCGTGTTCGGATTTCCCGCCTCAAACCTGAAAACTGGCGTGACTCGTGGAAAAGGCACTTCCGGCCAATCGAGTTTGGAGGCGCGCTGCTGATCAAACCGGCATGGAGTCATCGCAAAGCCAAACCCGGCCAGGCCGTTGTGATTCTGAATCCCGGTTTGGCGTTCGGGACCGGTCATCATGCGACCACAGCCTACTGTTTGGACGAGATTGTTCGACTGCGGCGCAGCGGCAATCCGGGTGCGTTCCTTGATGTCGGTACAGGTTCGGGAATACTTGCCATTGCTGCTGCAAAACTCGGGTACAAACCGGTTCGAGCAATCGACATTGATCCGGAAGCAGTCAGGTATGCGCTCGCAAACGCCCGACGCAACAAGGTCCAACGATTGATCGAGTTCAGTGCTGTTGGGCTGGCCGATTTGGAACCGGATTCGTGTCGAACTTATGGCGTTGTATGTGCGAATCTGAGCGATGATGTTTTGCTGAAAGAACGCAGGCGCCTTGCAAAACTGGTTGGGCACGCCAGCCGCCTCGTCGTATCGGGCATATTGCGCAAAGACTTTGCCCGTGTCCAAAACTCGTACGAGGCACTTGGGTTTGCCCTTGAACGATCAAGAACGGACGGTGAGTGGCGCTCGGCGACTCTTGTTCTGAGGGATGCATAAAGGACGTGGAAGTTGCGTGATCGCTAGCGGGCGATTTTTGAACGTCTATGCGAATCATTCATCTAATCTTGTGTGATGAGGGAGAAAGGGATGACAGGAGTGTGGTCCGCACGCTCTGAGGCGGCAGCGAGGACCTTCATCCTCGGTGCGTCATCCCGAGTGAAACAACAACCACAAGGTGAACTGCCATGCCCAAGTCAATAGATGCCATCGCGGAAACCGTACGTAACAACAAACATCCGTTCCGGCAAGTTGACGACAGACCGGGCAAACCCAAAAAACATCGCTACGAACGCCGCAAGATCAAGGAGTACCTGAGACAGGCAGACTGGAGTCAGCAGGGCGTGTGAGCCCGGCAGTGCTCGGCCTCAGGCCAGCCCGGTCGGACATGACCCGGCCCGGCCCACCCGGAACCAAAGCAGCCTGAGGGACACTGAACCAACGACACCGACCGTTGATGAGCGCTGCGCTGTTGACTGCTGCGCTGTTGAACGTTGCGAGTTGGACGTTTCCGGCGCAGTTTTGCCGTTGTGATTGTGGAAAGCGTTAAGCGCGGACTGTGGCTGTGTGCCACCTTGAAACCCCCAGCGCCGTCAGAACAAGCCCTGCAGCAGACAAAGCAATGCCTTGCAACCGCTTCGATTCGGCGGGGCGCATTGGCACTTCAGCCTGCTGGATGACTTCGGGCTGGGAGGTGGCACGAACGTCGGCGGTTTGGGTCTCTTCTCTCATGATTTGAAGGCGAAGCTCTTCGCAGGTTTTCTCTCTGGCCTGCAGCTCGCGTTCGAGCTGTGCAATCAAACCCGCCTGTTCTGAGCCGGCAGTCGCGGGCACGCGCGCAAGATCAAGTTCGGCTCTGAGTCTGACGATTTGCGTCTCAAGAGTCTGCAACTCGTGTTCGATCGCAGCCATCAGGGCAGCAACGCGTTGTTCAATCTGCTCCTGAATCTCGTTTCGCGTTTGGAGCAGCACTTCGAGCTGAGTGTTCTCGGGCGCGGTTTCACCCTGGATATTCTCGATTTCGCTCTCGATCATTGCCAGCTCGGCAATCAGTTCCGGCAACAGCAGTTCGTTTGGGAACACAACTGGCAGCATCTCGCGCAACCGTGTGCTGTCCAGATTGCGCAATTCTTCCCAGCGTGTCTGGGCAAAGGCAAGGTTTGCCTCCGCCTTGGCGAGTTCTGCAGCCAGCGCATTAGCTCGCGTGGCTGCAGGTGATTGGGTGTCAATGACTGCATTGGTGCCGGAGCGCATGTGAGACTCGGCCTGCAAATCTTCGATGCGTTTTCTGAGATTCGAAGCGACGGTTGTTTGCCATGCAAGATTTTGCCGGAGCAATTTGACGACGTCACCTCGAGACCGGCGGATGGAATCAACCACAGACTCGACATATTGTTGTGCGATGCTGTTGGCGATTTCGGCAGCTTCGGCGGGGTCGGTGCTGGAAACTACGAGGCGTATCAAACCGGAATTGTCGGCGACTGTTGCATGAACTTTCTTTCTGAGCGCGGCGAGCACCTCTTCACGGCCGAGGGGCGAATCCCACGTGCGGCCCCAGCGCTTTGCCAAAGCAAGCTTTTCCGCGGCCGGATTCAGCACCGCGGTGGAGGAAATGCGCGCCGCTTCAGAAGCCGGGGAGAATACCATGACCGGTGCCGCCATTTGCGCATCGGCCGCGTCGCCTGCGGACAGTTTCGTTCGCAAGCTGAGCAGCGCATGAGCGCGGTAAACCGGGGGTGACAAAGCCAGTCGCAATCCATCGGCTGCGATCACAAGGCCGGCCACGATCAAGACGGTCGTGAAGCGCGAGCGCGATGTTCCGGGCAGGCCGTTCATCATCATGTGGTGGGTTGAAGCGGACAACGGGTTGTTCCAATGCTCATTGGCGCCGCGGCAGCGGCGGGGGCCGGTCTCGTTTTGGTGCACTCTTGCACGCCCATAGCCGGGGCCATGGTATCAATCAGCCCGCATATTTCGCAGCCCGGCGCAGCCGGAACCAAAGTTGCCCGGCGGGCAGAGACTCGGCGCCTGCGCACGTTGACCAGAGCCCTCTGCCACGCCGGGCTGCGAAACATCCACTGCGACTCCGTCGCAGTGAAAAGCCCCCTGATCAAGCTCGCTGCCTGAAAATCTCCGCGAATATGAACGAATTCCCAACATAATCATATACAAAAAGTAGTCTGCAAAACAGATGTCTTCAAAAGAAATCACGAAATACGCGGGCTAACCGTGTCGGCGGTTGAAGCCATTGGCATTGCCAACCCGCGGCCTCGTTGAACGTTGCAAGTTGAACGTTGTACGTTGAGCGCTCCTTTCAGTTGACCGGACGGGTCGCCTGTTTGGGAACGCTCAACCCAAATCCGCGCGTGGAGGATTGGTCGCAAGGCGCTGTCTAGCAACTAAAGGCGGGCGGATGCGCGGATTTGGTCGCAGCCCGCTTCGCGGGCTGATTCCGAATTGTGTCGCAAACAACCGATTGCTGTCAGAGTTCCGTGTCTGCGCGGAAACATGAGAACTGTCTGTAACAGGTTCGGCGCGCCGGTGACGGCGCGCCCTACCTGCAGGCAGGGGTTCATGCACGGTAGGGCTCGCTGTCCCCAGCGAGCCGGAATCGGGGCATGTGCTGAGGCATTCGCTTGCCGAGCGACGAAGTGGTCGTGGAGTAGGCGCAGTTTAGCGAGGTGAACCATGCACCGAGAGCGGTGAGTGCCGGTTGGGCGTTATGGCACCGCATGGCTGGTCAAGTCTGAGGCGGACCATCGTTAAGGGAATTTATGCGGCTTTGACAGCAAAGCGAAGGGCTGACATTATTGGTGTCTTGCGTGTGCGAACCAGACCGAGACGTCTGGTTGGCGACGGCGTGTTGTGCTATAACATATGAGCAAAGTATTGCCCAATTTGGTGATGGTTTTTGCGTTCCTGCTGTGCGGGCTCTGCCTTTACCAATGGAACCGCGAGGTCGCATTGCACAAGGACATGGCCGCAATGAGCGAGGACCTGTACAACAAAAAGGAAAGCATTCAGGGCCTTGAATCGAACCTTCGCAGAGCTTCAGACGAAATCTCAAGGCTCGAACAGGTCAGAAAAGACCTGATTCAAACAAAAATGACCAATGAAGCCACGATCACCAGCCTCACAAATGAAGTTGAACGGTTGATCCGGCAAAAAGACGCTGTTGCGGCCCAATTGGAGCAATACAAGAAAGCCCTCGACACCGCCAACGAGAGCATTGTCAAACAAAACGAGGACATCAAACGCCAAAACGAGATGCTCCAGAACCTTGCGCGCCAACGCGACGAAAAAATCGCCGAACTGGCCAAGGTTGTCGAGGAGTACAATAAACTGGTCAAGGATTACAACAAGCTGGTTGAAGACGTAAACCGGATGAACGAGCAGGCTGCAGCCGCCGCTGCTGCCGCTGCTGAGAAGAAGAAATAGCGCCTTTCCTCTCGGGTTCGAATGCCGGTCTGTTTCACGGTTGCTTGCCGGAGGCGTTGCTGTCCTGTTTTTCAGTGGGCCGCGCAAACGCGGCTTCTATTGCTCCACATTTGACACACTCGAGGCAACGGATGCAGTTTGGCGCGTTCAGTTGCCGGTCAACTTTAACTCCCATGCTGCAGCGGCTCCGGCACAGATTGCACTCGACGCATTTCTCAGCTCTGAACTGGAGGTGAAAGAGGCTGAATCGGTTGAAAAGAGCAAGCAGACCGCCCAATGGACACAACAGCCTGCACCACGGACGATGAATCAGCACCGCTGCGCCAAGAAACACGGCTAGCAAAGCAATCTTTTGCCAGCCCATCAGCCACGGTCCTCCCTGCGCAATGCTCTGCAAAGAATGCGGAAGGCCGGCTTCGAGCGCTCCCGCCGGGCACAAACGACAGACCGAAACAGGCTGTTCTTCGAACGGAACACCACGGGCGCCGAGAAACAGCGGCAACGCCAGCACAAGGCCGATCAACACCGCATAACGCAAGTGGCCGGTCCATGACGGGATTTGCATTTTTCGACGGTTGATTTTGCTCAGCAAATCCTGGAGGAACCCGAACGGGCAAGCCCATCCGCACACAAGAGAACCGCCCACAGCCCCGGTTATTAAGATAACGCCAAGGAGAACGTACGGCACCTCATGCGCGGCCGGCCACAAGGCAGCGTAGTTGGCCGCAACTCCAACCGGACAGGCGAACGAAGATAGCGGGCATGAATAGCAGTGAAACACACAGCCGGGTATTCCATGGAGCCACCGGCCGACCGGCGCGAGCCAAACCGTCAGAAACGCCGCTTGGAACCACGGCCTGATTCTTGAGATCGGTTTTGTGCCGAGTCCGGACGAACCTGTCACGTTCGATTTCTCGTCAGATTGACCGTTCATTTCATACTGCTTTCCGCGAGGATTTGCGCAACCAACGCAAATGCTCTGGTCCGTCAAGGCTTTCGGCCGCGAACTGTTCAGTCACCGATCCCAACTGCCTTCATTTGGGCTTTGCACGCTCAAGGTTCCTTTCAGCAGTCCGGATCGCGTGTCAGTTTGGCCACACCATGTGGCCACAGGATTACTTGATTCAGGTTGGGCACGGCGTGCTGGCACCGACATCCACACGAACACGCCCGACGGCATGACGCTTTTCGGTGCCGGCTTTACGAGCGCGGTCGAGCGTCGCCACGGCGTCGGCCGGGTTATCCGGCAGGACCGGCGGAGCAGCGGCTGTTGCATCGGCGTATCTGAGTCCGCCTGTTGAGAAAGCCTTGACGAGCTGAGTTTCCCAGGCGGAATTGCCGTCGAGTGTCTCGACTCCCGTCAAATGCCGAAGTCCAGCAATCAAGACCAGCAGCCCGACGATTGTGATGACGCTGCCGGTCCAAAAATCGTGCTGTTCGGTTGGGCGCGTGCGCGGGTTGATTGGCGGCTGTGAGATTTTGCGGATCATGGCGAGTTTGAGGCTGGATCAGCGGGGCTAGAACTTTGTGGCGGAGGTGCATGGGAATCGAACCCACCTGGGACTTTGTCGAGCCCCACACTGGTTTTGAAGACCAGGAGCGCCAACCAGGTCGCCTTCCACCTCCGCCCTGGTGTTTTTGGCCATGCTTTCCGGGGCGGCCAGATGCGCCCGCAAGGTGTATGGTCTGTGCAACACGGGGCACATTAAGAAGGCAGGGGCGGCTTTTTGCAACCACATATGCACTTGACCTTGCGGCGGTCCTTACCTAACTTGCATCTGTGCTAAGCACGTTTCATGTTCGAACAACTTAAGGGCCTGTTTTCCAATGACATTGGAATCGATCTCGGCACGGCCAACTCGCTCGTTTACGTGCGTGATCGAGGTATTGTGCTGCGCGAGCCTTCTGTTGTGGCGATCCAGGCCGGAACGAACAATGTTCTGGCTGTGGGAGAAGAAGCCAAGAGGATGTTGGGGCGGACGCCCGGAAACATCATAGCCATAAGGCCGATGAAAGACGGCGTAATAGCCGACTTCGACATTACGGGGGCGATGCTGCGGCATTTCATAATGCGCGTGCACCACCGCAAACTCATTGCACCGCGAGTTGTTGTCGCTGTGCCGTCCGGGATCACTGAAGTCGAAAGACGCGCTGTAAAGGACTCCGTTACGAATGCCGGAGCCCGCGAGGTTTATTTGATTGAACAGCCCATGGCCTCTGCGATTGGCGTGGGTCTTCCTGTCCACGAACCGGCGGGCAACATGATTGTTGATATTGGCGGCGGGACTTGTGAGATGGCGATCATCTCGCTGGCGGGGATTGTATTCAGCCGCAGCCTGCGTGTGGGCGGAGACGAGTTCGATGAAACCATTACTGCGCACATGAAGCGGGCCCATAATCTGATGATTGGTGAACGCACCGCTGAAGAAATCAAAATACGAATTGGATCAGCATATCCTCTCGAAGCCGAGCTGACGATGGATGTCAAGGGGCGCGACCTTAGCACCGGGCTCCCAAAGACAATCACGGTCAGGTCGGAGGAAATCCGAGAAGCACTCAAAGAACCGCTTTCGAGCATTTTGGAAGCAATCCGCATCACTCTTGAACGTTGTCCTCCCGAACTTGCCGCGGACCTTGTGGATCGCGGCATTGTGCTGGCCGGCGGCGGGGCTCTGCTGCGGGGCATCGACCGGCTTATTGCAGAAGAGACTTACCTGCCCGTCCATGTGGCAGATGACCCCCTGAGCGCGGTTGCAGAGGGCACTGGCAGGGTGTTGCAGGAGCTTCAATTCCTCAAGCGCGTGGCGTCTTCTTCTGGATGAGGTTGACACGATTTCAGCGGCGAGCGTTCACCCGGCAATATAACGGGTGATCGATGCTGAAGCAGCAGCATTTGGTGTCAGTCGCAGTGATGCTTCTGCTGGCAATGGTCCTGTTCAACCTGCCGGAGCAGGTTGCGATTCGGATCAAGGCCGGGATTGGTGGGTTGTTTCTCCCGTTATTTGGGCTTGCGGCGGCCGGACAGACTGTTGTGGACTCCGGCGTTTCAGCAACAGTGCCACGGCGCGCCCTGCTCCGCGAGCTTGCAAACACCCGCGCCGAAAACCAACAACTGGCCGTACGCGCAATGCAGGGTGAGGAAGCACTCCGCGAAAACGAGCGCCTTCGGCAGTTGCTGGGGTGGCAGAAGCAAAGCCCATGGAACATCAAGCTGGCCCGCGTGATAGCCCGCGACACCGCTGCATGGTGGCGGACACTGAGGATTGATTTGGGCACACGGGACGGTTTGAGACCGGGCTTGCCGGTGCTTGTGCGCGAGGGGCTGATAGGAAAAACGGGGGACGTCGCACTGACAACCAGCGAGGTGATCCTCATAGGGGACCCGAATTGCCGCGTGGCGGTTTTGGTGCGTGAAACGGGGGAAATGGGTGTTTTGCTGGGGATGTCTGAGGGGGTTTTTGATCATCGGCTGGTTGACCTGTCGCATTTGCCCAGGAACAGCTCTGTCAAACCCGGGCAGACGGTTTACACGAGCGGATTGGGAGGTGTGTTTCCGGCGGGCTTGCCCGTCGGCACAATCGTGGATTCGCGCAGCGTCGGCTACGGCCTTTACACGGAAGCCAGAGTCCGCCTTGCAGCAGACACCAGCAAAACCAGAGAAGTGGCGGTGTTGTTCCCATGAAGGAGATTCTGATAAACAACGCTCTGACGTTTTTGCTGCTGTTGACAGCGTTTGTTGCGGTTTTCCTGCAGGCTGCGTGGGACTTTCCAAGGAACCTGTTGGGTGTGCCGTTGAACCTGCTTCCGCCGCTGATGGTGTTTGCCGCGTTTCGAACCGGAGTGACAACAATAAGCCTGCTGGCAGGTCTGGGCGGATTGTTCACCGACGCTTTGTCGGCAAACCCGCTTGGCGTATCGATGCTGCCGTTGTTGTGGGTGGGCCTGGCCATTCACCATTGGCGGGAACTGATCCTTCAAGAGTTCGCCTATGCACGGTTTATCGTGGGATTCATAGCCAGCGCTGCTGCGCCGTTGCTGACCTTGATAATCATTATGACCCTTGGCAAACGCACGCTGGCGGGCTGGGCGTTTGTTTGGCAGTGGATGATAATGGCATTAACCGGGGGATTGCTTACCCCGTTGTCTTTTTGGCTGCTCGACGCGGCTGCGGAACGTCTTGTTCCCGGCCCTGTCGTCCGTCCGTCGTTCCGTCCGGATCGCGAAATCAAGCGTGGCCGATATTAACATGCTGATCATAGACCAACTGAGACGTGGAGACAAACGATTGCGCGCTGTGGCGGCGGCAATTTCGTTGTGGCTGTTCGTCTTGGTGGTGGGACTGTGGTATATCCAGGTTGTTTCAGCAGACAAGTACCGCGCAAGCCTTGTCAATCAAACCTTCCGCAACGTCCGCATTCCTGCGAATCGCGGCCTGATCCTTGACAGGAACGGACTGTCGATTGCCGACAACAAACCGAGTTACAATCTGGAGCTCTATCTCGAGGAATTGCGGCCGCTGTTCGATGCCGAGTTCACCCGGGCCAGAGCAGGCAGGCCGATGAGCAGAGCCGAGCGGGACGATCTGCGATGGCAGGTGCGGTACTCGGTCGTCAGCAACACGGTCCATCGATTGGGGGAGTTCTTGCAGGAGCCACTGGTAATACCCGAACAGGATTTCAGGAGGCATTACAATCAGTGGCCGTACCGGCCAATCACCATTAGCGAGAATCTTTCACCGGATAAAGTGGCGCGTTTTCTCGAAGGATCGCCAAATCTCCCGGGCATTGATTTGGAAATTCGCTCGCTCCGGTATTACCCGCTCGGTTTGGTTGCCGCGCATGTGGTCGGGTATCTCACCCGTGATGACCTTGCCCGGGATGACGATGAGGGGGGATTCAGTTACAGTCTGCCCACTTACAAGGGTGCAGTGGGCATCGAGCACGCATGCGACGCCGCTCTGCGGGGAAGCGCAGGTATGAAATCAATCGTCGTCAACAGCCTCTGTTACAGGGAATCAGAGACGGTATGGACCAGGGCACGGCCCGGCCAAAACGTGGTTTTAACACTGGATTTGCCGCTCCAAAAAGCTGCGTACGATGCGTTGAACTCGGTTGCGCACCAGGTTCGCGGCGCAGTAGTGGTCCTGGACGCGTACACGGGGGATGTTCTCACACTGGTTTCGAACCCGAGCTACGACCCGAATGAGTTTACGGGACGGATTCCGGAGGAGCGTTGGCAGGCCATGAGTGATCCGAAATTGCGCCCAATGTTCAATCGCGCCACCCAAGGAGCCTATCCTCCCGGTTCGACCTTCAAGATTGTGACTGCCCTTGCGTGTCTTGAATCCGGAGTGTTGAACGACTCCACCCTCACCAACGCCATTTACAATCCGGGCCATTACCAGCTTGGACGTCGCAGGATCAAAGACCTTGCTCCTGCGGGGTACTATGATTTCAAGCGCGGATTCAAGCGGTCCAGCAACTTTTATTTTATCCATTACGGTCTGATGGCCGGCCGCGACAGGATACTCTCTTTGGGCAGGCGGTTCCATCTCGGCCAGCGGATAGGTCTGCCGACCCGCCAGGAATCGCCGGGAAGTTTTCCTACGCCCGAGGAAGTCAAATGGCTGTGGAACGACGGCAACACTGCGAACCTGTGCATCGGCCAGGAAATTACGGTGACGCCTTTGCAAATGGCGCTTTTGACAGCCGCGGTGGCAAACGGTGGCAGGGTCATGTACCCGCGCCTAATATCGCGAATCGAGCCCGCTGAACCCGGGATGGAAGAAGGAAACGCAGCCGATTTTCAACCTCGAGTTCGCAGTTTCCTCAACATTCCGGAACAGCACCTTGCGCTGATACGTGAAGTTATGATCGCCGACACGGAAGAGCCCGAAGGCACCGCCTATCTTGCCTTTCATGAGGCCGACAGAGTCACGCCCCGGCTGAAAGGCTTTCGTGTCGGAGGCAAAACCGGCACTGCCCAGATCAAAGAAGGGAACCGTGTCGTGGACCATATTACATGGTTTGTGTCCTTCGGACCGGGAGACAGTCCCCGCTATGTTGTTGTCGTAATGGTCGAAAGCGGGGCGTCCGGAGGGCTCACATGCGCGCCCGTGGCCTGCAAAATATACCAGGCCATTCAGAAACGGCTTGTGCCTGTTTCCCAGCCCGCGCCCGCACTGGCGCAGAGTGAATGATATGATTGGCACCGCTGTAAATCAACGTGAGCAACGCGTGGACTGGGCAGTGGTTATCGGTCTGGTTGGACTGATGGCGCTGGGGGCGGTCTTTATTGCAAGCGCGTCCCTCGCAAAAGAAAGCGCAAACCGCATTGCATGGTACCGATTAGAGCATGTCAAACAGCTCATTTGGTACGCGCTGGGCATTGCCATGGCAGTGGCTGCATGGCTGACGGATTACAGGCGTTTGGCGCGGTGGTCGCTGGTGATTTACTGGTTTTCAATAGTCCTGCTGGTGGCGGTTCTTTTGGTTGGCACATCGCACGGATGGGGAGCGCGACGATGGATTGATTTTGGTCCTTTTCAGTTTCAGCCCTCGGAATTCGCGAAGCTGGCGTTTCTGATCATGATGGCAAACTATCTGAGCCGCCCGGAAACCGAACTGCAAAAGCCGGGTGTTTTCGCCGCAGCCATGGGAATGACTCTGTTGCCGTTCGTCCTAATAATAAAGGAGCCAGACCTTGGTTCTGCGTTGGTGCTGCTGCCCACCGGGATTGCGATGATGTTCGCAGCCGGCGTGCCGACCCGATTTCTGCTGAGGCTTGCGGGCGGGGCCGGTCTTGTGATCGCAATGATTCTTGTGGATGTGTTTTTCGCTCCGCCGCAGTGGCGCATTCCCCTCGAGTCATACCAGAGAAAACGGCTCATGGTTTATTTCGGGGTGAATTCTGTTCCGAAAACCGCCAGCGCCGAGGAACGCCAGCGTGTGCTCAAGGAGTTCCGAGACGCCGCCCACAGCGTCCAGCAAGCGCTGATTTCTGTTGGTTCTGGAGGCATGATAGGCAAGGGCTGGCGGAAGGGGACACAGAACGCTCTTGGTTACCTGCCCCGTGCTGTGGCACACAACGATTTCATATTTTCCGTAATTGCCGAGGAAAGCGGGTTCGTCGGAAGCGTGACCGTTATCACGCTTTACTCATTGGTCTTGTTCAGCGGGCTCCGCATTGCCGGCCAGGCGCGCGACCGCCTAGGCAGATTGCTTGCAGTGGGCGTGGTTTCACTGCTGTTCTGCCACGTCGGCATAAACATCGGCATGAACATACGGCTCACGCCTGTGACAGGCATACCCCTGCCGCTGTTGAGTTACGGCGGAACATCGGTGCTCTGCACTCTGATAGCGATCGGCCTGCTCCAAAGCGTGTTCCGGCATCGTCGCGCATAATGAACAACTGGACAGAAAATGGCTGACCATAACTTCTCACGACGCCGACGAGGCGGACAGCGATTCCGCCCCGGCAAAGGACAATCGTTTAAACCTGACCGGGCGGCATTAGAGGCACGCGCCGAAGCACTCGGAGAAAAGCCGTACAGCGAAGAGGCCGTATTCGATTCTCGCCGCCATGAACGCGAAATCCTGCAGGCCGAAAACCTCGCCGCAGGTCTTCCGGGATCGCCAACGCCTCCGCCTACAAGCGCTCAGGAACCTGAAACACCTGTCGAGCGAAAGGGAGATTTTCGCCCGCCACACCTAGATACACCCGAACGGGTCGTCGAAGAACCCGAGCAGGAAACCGTTCCCCAAACCCCGCCCCCACAAGGATTGGTTGGTTCTCTGCGTGCCGCGGCCGAAAAGGTAATCAGCAGAGTCAACCGCCTGCTTCGGCCCAAAAAGCAAATCCACAAGGAGGTAATAATCAACGCCGAGTCTCTCGAGACCCGCGTTGCAGTGCTGGAGGAAGGGCGACTCGAAGAGTTCACAATCGAACGCACCAGCGATGACCGCCTCGTTGGAAGCATATTCAAAGGAAAGGTGCGCAACCTCGAGGACGGCCTGAAAGCCGCTTTTGTCGATATTGGTTTTGAGAAGAACGCCTTCCTTCACTACTGGGACATTGTGCCGTCCGGATTCGACAGCAGCGTGGAGCTCGTTGAGCGTGAAAACCGCAAACAGCGCGAGAAACCACGAATCACACACAAGGACATACCGCGCTTGTATCCGCCGGGAAGTGAAATCGTTGTTCAGGTGACAAAAGGCCCCATCGGCACCAAAGGCCCGCGTGTCACAACAAACCTTGCATTGCCAGGCCGGTTCCTTGTTCTCCTTCCCAATTCCGACCAGTGCGGGATATCCAGAAAAATCCAGGACCACCACGAACGCCAGCGGCTTAAGAAGATTGTGCGGGAACTCACCCTGCCGGAAGGCATGGGCGTTATCATTCGCACCGCAGGCGAGGGGCAAAAAGTAAGGTACTTTGTACGCGATCTGGCGCTTCTGCTGGAGGAATGGCGTGCTGTTCAGGAAAAGATCGCAACGTTACCCGCGCCAGTTTGCGTGTACCAGGAACCGGACCTGATCGGACGAACAGTGCGCGATTTCCTTACAGATGACGTTGAACGGATAGTCATCGACAACTACGAACAGTACGAGCGAATGCGCAGCACCATCGCCCGCATTTCGCGCCGGTCCGCAGCCAAAGTGCGCTGGTACAACGACCCGCAGCCCATATTCGACCGGTTCAACGTCACACGCCAGCTCGAGACAGCCTTTTCTCGCGTCGTTCACCTCAAGAGCGGCGGGTACATAGTCGTGGATGAAACCGAAGCGCTTGTGGCAATTGACGTCAACACCGGACGCCACAAAAGCGCCAAAGACCCCGAATCCACAATCCTCAAGGTCAACCTCGAAGCCGTCGATGAAATCAGCCGCCAGCTCCGACTTCGAAACATGGGCGGCCTGATTGTCCTCGATTTCATCGACATGCGGTCGCACAAGGACCGCCAAATGGTTTATCAGCGAATGAAAGAGTGCCTGAAACGCGACCGCGCAAAAACACACGTCCTCCCCATCTCACAACTGGGCTTGATGGAAATGACCCGGCAGCGGCACACCGAAAGCGTCCGCGAAGCTGTTTACGATGATTGTCCGTATTGCAAGGGCCGTGGCAAGGTCAAGAGCGCCCTCACCATGAGCGTCGAAATACAACGCAAACTCGCAGAAATACTCAAAAAACGTGAAAGAGACGAATCCGATTTCCAGCTCCGCATAATCGTCAATCCGCGTGTCCTCGAACGCCTGAAAACCGAAGACGAAGGACTCATAATCGAGATGGAGAAACGGTACTTCGGCAAACTGTCGTTCAGACCGGACCCAACCTTCCACGCCGAACAGTTCAAGATCATCAACGCAAACACCAACGAAGAACTTGTGAGCGTGGGTGGTTAGCCCGGACCTCGCGCAATCCCAGATCTCAGCAAAAGTGCCTTTTTGACGCGGAACAGGTCGCAAGTTTAACTCCTGTTCTTGGTGGCCCTTGTTGCCAAAAATGAGCAGGTTCCTTGCAATGAACATTTCGACAAAATGCGTAGCAACAGCCGCCTGCCCATATCCGCCTGTCCTTCTGTTGCCACTGCCGAGCTCAAACAAACCCAATCTGCTTCCAGCCATCGATCGTGCAGAGCCGAAAGACGGTTCGTGTTCCCAAGCCTGAGGTTCCTTCCTTTGTCGCGATACGGTTTCCTCAGACTTATGCCCAAAGCCGCGCTGGCTGCAGCAAGCAGATGTGCGCCGACATTGACCTAATCCTGAACGAGGATTTGTAGCTTGAAGTGCTGTTGTTCTCGGGATTCTCCCCGAGGTGGACTGCAAT
>JARYMD010000590.1 GCA_029907285.1 Verrucomicrobiota bacterium
TTACTTTTGGCCTTACGGAAACACGGTCAACTGTCTTGCGCTGGGACCGTTCGCTACCGACATGCCAATGTCGCTCCTGTCCAAGGAACAACAAGAGACGTTCGCCAAGCGGACTGCAATTGGCCGGTGGGGCATGCCCTCTGAGTTGGCGCCTGCCGCTCTGCTTCTTGCAAGCGACGCCGGAAGTTACATCACTGGAACAGTCCTTGTTGTGGATGGCGGAGCAACTGCGCGATTGCTCTGAGCTGCGGAAATAGATTTGCCCCGGCAAAGCGGCGCCTTACTGATTCTCCTGTTGATTTTCCTTGTCCGTTTGTGGCGCGTCAGAGTCCTGTGTCGGCAGGAATGATGTAATTGTACCCTGCTGGTCGCCGAGAGGAGTCTCCTTCTCAAGACTTTCCTGAGGGGCGTTCCCGGCATCTGTACCACCAGGCGCAGCCTCCGAAGTCTGTCCTCCAGTCGCAGCCGAGCTACTGAAGCTCTCGATCACATCAGTGCGTGCCACCCCCGCAGCCTGCGCGGCCTGCAAAACCACAAGCGCACGGCGAACGAGCTGTCCCTGGTACGCATAACCAGTGGCCAACATTTCCGACACGATCGCGTTGGCCGGAACGGGATCGTTCGGGTTCATTAGCTGGTGTATTTCCGGGTTGAACGTCTCACCGGGCGCCGCCAGAACGGGCATCAGCCCAACTCTGCGTGCGGCATCGCGGCAAGCGTTTTGGAAGTTGGCGAACTGTTCAATCAGAGCGCGTTGCCCTGAACGAACACCCGCAGCGTACAACGCATAGACATGGTCCATGATGCGCACCAGCACGTGCAACCAGTCCGCCTCCGCTCGCCGCAGCTTGTTGACCTCGAGGCGGAGGTTGTTGCGATCCGTATCTGCTGCGCGGTCGAAAAGAGCACGGAATTCCTTTTGCGTGTTGGCCATGCTTTCGGCAATTTCACGCGCGGCAGCCAGCGTGGCTGCGGCCTGTTCATGCACAGCGTGCCACTGTCCCGTCGCGTTTGCGATGCATTGAGCCACCTCCTCTGACCGCTGGATTTGGGACAGCGTAGTGCTGAGTTCGTTGATTTCGTACGCTTTCAGGGCCGCTTTGTTCCTCAGGACAAACGGCCAAACACCAAGCAACGCACCGCAACACACACACGCGCTAAACGTGGTGGTCTCAACCACGTTCATGGGCCGTCCAGCCCGCATATAAATCAGAGTGGCGGCGGTCAGCATTACCAGATCGCCCAAAACAAACGGCACCAAAAACCACCAACGATTAGCAGGCACACGAGCATCATCACTCATAAAATGCGCCACGAGAATAGGCACGCGCCCCCACTGTTACCAGCCAAGAGTGATCGGAAGGCAGCACAGACCTGAACCCTTCAAGCATTCGTAATCACCGACACACACCAACTCTCTGCCGCAAATCCAGAATCCTGGTGGCAACGTGTGCCGGCGATTCGTCCGCCCCCACCGCAACCCAAACCACAGGCAGTTGATGCTTGAACCATGTCATCTGACGCCGCGCAAATTGCCATGTCCGCACCTTCACCAGAGCAATCGTTTCTTCCAAAGACCTTTCGCCGCGCAAATGCTCGGCGACCTGCCGATAGCCAAGTGC
>JARYMD010000591.1 GCA_029907285.1 Verrucomicrobiota bacterium
TTCCACCAGGCTCAACAGACGGCCCAGCAGACGCTCGAAATATTGAAGCTCTTCCTGGTTGCCTTTGAGTTTTTCCAGTTGCCCTTGCATGGTCAACAGCCGGGTCTTGGCGTCGATCGCGTCTTCGTAGGCCGCTTTTATATCGGAGCGGGGAACCGTATCGAAATTGGCCTCGATCCGCCGGAATTGAGTGCTGACCGCGACGTTTTTCTCGCGCAAACGGTCAACTTCAAGCTGGCTCTGCTCAATAAGCTGCCGGTTTTCGGCTAACCGCACCTTGAGCTTTTCGTACTCGTTGCGAAACTCGAGCAACAGCTCTTCTTTCGGAGTTGTGGCGCCATGGGCCATGGTCACTGTCCCTCGCTAGCTGCAAGCACACACCTGATCGGTCTACTCGTCATCCTCATCCGGTACAGCTTTATTGGTCCGTACCCAACCGCGGCGCAGCGCGTAAACCGCCGCCTGAGTACGGTCGCGCACATCGAGTTTCTTCAAAATCGATGTCATGTGATTCTTGACGGTTTGATGGCTGATCCCCAGCGCCTGAGCAATCTCTTTGTTGCTCTTGCCCTGGGTGACAGACTGCAAGATTTCCATTTCGCGGGGACTCAAAGGCACGAAATGCTCGCTGGGATCGACCATGTATGGTCCGGTTACCGCTTCGACGCCGGCATCCAGCCAGTGTTTCAGGCCATCTGCATCGAAGACGTTGTCCCCCACGACATAATAGCCATGCGCGGCCTTCCGCACCACATCAACCAGAATTTCCGGTTCGATGTCCTTGGGGCAATATGCAGCCCCCCCGGACCGCATCGCGTGGAGAACCTGTTCCATGTCATCATAAGCTGTCAGCAGCACGATAGCCGTCGGCGAGTGATCGGCTTTCAAACGACTGGTCACTTGCAGCCCGTTGATGCCAGGAAGATTGATGTCGAGCAGCAGAACGTCGGGCTGTAAAGAATGAACCAGCTCGAGCGCCTGTTCTCCGCTCGAGCCTTCGGCGACAATCTGAATATCTTCCTCTGCGGCAAAGACGTCGCGCAATCCTTGACGAAACACAGGGTGATCGTCAACGATCAACAAAGTTATCTTCCTCAGTGCATGCTGCGCCTGGTTCCCTTCCATTTAAGAAACCGATCCTTCGGCTTGTGATTGAACGGCTTGCAGACCCACACGATATGTTCCCCTTGTGCGAGTATACCATAGGTCAAAATCTGTGAGCAAGCAAACGTAAATTAGAATTAATCTAAAATTCACAAACCGCCTTGCTTATATCCCTTATTGCTTTTTATTTTCGGCAGTCTTCAGGCCACTGCAACGCATAAATCATCATGTTCCCTCCGCCCGCAGCCGGTGAATACGGCGCGTCGGTATCAAACAACGGTTTGCGAACGGTTCTGCCGAGATCAGGATCGTACACGCTCTCAGTCCCCAGACGCGGATCGTCGGGCGCCGCCGGGCGCTGATCGGGCAAGACCATCAGATAGCGAGCGCCGCGCTCGCACATGAACTGCATAAGCGCCTCATGGTCACGGATGATCGGCACCACTTCCGGACTTACCAGGCCGGCCAGGTCCAGAATCGGACGCGGCGCATAATATCCAAGCGCGCCAATGTCAT
>JARYMD010000592.1 GCA_029907285.1 Verrucomicrobiota bacterium
GGAAGCAGCCGACATAGTTTTCATCGCAGTACCAACACCGCCATTGCCGGACGGATCCGTTGACCTCACAGCAATCGAACGGGTCGCAAGGGAAATCGCTGCGTGTCTCACCGAATACAAGATCGTGGTGGACAAAAGCACCGTACCCGTCAGAACCGGTGAAAAGGTCGCCGAAACCATCAGACGATACTCCAAGACACAGGTCGAATTCGACGTCGTAAGCAACCCCGAGTTTCTCCGCGAAGGATTCGCTGTCCACGACCTGATGCATCCGGACAGGATTGTCATCGGCGTTTCGTCACAGCGGCCTGTGCCACCGATGAAAGAGGTGTATGCACCCTTCAATGCGCCAATAATAGTCACCGACATCAACTCGGCGGAACTTATCAAGCACGCTGCCAACTCCTTCCTTGCCCTCAAGATTTCTTACATCAACGCGCTGTCCGTGATCTGCGAAGCATGTGGCGCCAATGTTCAACAGGTCGCCATGGGCATAGGTATGGACCGCCGCATCGGCACTTCGTTCCTAAACGCAGGGATCGGGTTCGGCGGCAGTTGTTTCCCAAAGGACCTCAGCGCGTTCATCGCCATCTCGCAGCAGTTGGGCTACGAATTCGGACTGCTCCGTGAAGTCCAAAAAATCAATGCCCAACAAATGGACCGGTTCGTCAAGAAAATCACTGATACTCTCTGGGTCCTCAAAGACAAGGTCATCGGCGTGCTCGGCCTCGCGTTCAAACAGAACACCGACGATGTTCGCTGCTCCCCAGCAATCGAACTCTGCCATCGCCTCCGCCGCGAAGGCGCCATCCTCCGGGTCCACGACCCGCGCGCAATGGGTAAAGCACGCCCTCTCCTCCCCGACGCAACTTACCTCGACAACATGAACGATGTCCCCGAAGGATGCGACGCACTCGTTATCGCAACCGAATGGGAAGAGTTCAAACAGTTGGACCTCGAACACGCAAAAAGAGTCATGGCCCAGCCAATTATCTTCGACGGCCGTAATCTCTTTGACCCGGAAGAAATGAAAAGGCTCGGATTCATCTACCGCAGCGTCGGCCGATAATGTCCCCTCAGCACATCTCTCAAGAAAACAAAATCGAGGTCGTCGCCGCACTAATCCTCCAAAACGGACGACTCCTCCTCACCCGGCGATCACATCCGCCCAAACTCGCAGGGCTTTGGGAGTTCCCGGGCGGCAAACGCGAACCGGGCGAAAAACCAGCTCAATCTCTCAAACGCGAGCTTTTCGAGGAACTCGGCATCAAGGTCCAAGTCGGCCCGCTCCTCTTTACCGCTAGTTATCCTCACAACAATCCACCGCTTATCTTGCAATTCTTCAAATGCAAGATCATTGCCGGCCAGCCGAAACCACTCGAGTGCTCAGCAATCGCCTGGGTGCTGCCACATGAAATCAGCAACTATGAACTTCCTGACCCAGACCGGCAGTTTGTAGATTGGTTGCTCCGTCAAAACACCATCTGAAACCAACAGGAGGCTTGGCTTACATATTTCCAAGCCCGGCCCAGCCTGAACCAAGGTCGCCTGACGGGCAACGCCCCCGGCTCTTGCACCACCCGGACCATCAGCCACGCCGGCCAGGCAAATAT
>JARYMD010000593.1 GCA_029907285.1 Verrucomicrobiota bacterium
GCGACGGTGTCGCAGGGCATATTTCCCAGCCCGGCGTGGTTGAAGGTCCGGGGGCAAGGCCCGGGGGCGTTGCCCGTCAGGCGACTTTGGTTCCGGCTACGCCAAGCTGCGAAATATGCGGGCCCCGGAAATCTCACCCCCCAGATACACCCGTGCGTTCAATATCGTGAGATTTCCGGGTTAGCGAGGTTCCACCTCTGATCGACCACGCGTGAAGCGCGATAGTGCCGGACTGGTGCTCGCCTCGCTCGGCACGTTGATCGACTCTATAACAGTGCTCTCATCGCAGGCACGCCTTTGTCTGGCAAAAAAACTCATTCCGGCTTGCAACGCGCCGCCGATGCTCCGTTACCACTGATTTCTTTGTCAACATGTCCCCGCTGACTCAACTAATTCCACCGGAACAACCGGAAACTGAACGACTGGCTGTTTCCGTGACGCGATTGCCACGAAAATGCCGGCGGTGGCGAAACGCAAAAGGGGCGATTGCATTAATCAGAAACGACTGATAGGTTGGCGCTCGGATACTGAAGATGAAAATTGTCCTGCGAGTTGTGGCGTACGTGGTGCTCGTTGCAGGAGCCCTCGTTTTTGGACATAGGTTCATCGACGCCTACGCAAAACGAGCAGACGCCGCGGCAAGGCGGTACGACGCAATCGACCAGCAGTCTTCCGTTCGGGATGCACTTTCAACGGCCACTGCTCCAGGCCAGACAAATGATAGCAGCCCTGCTGTAGGAACCAACGAGCCCGGCGCGGGATCAATCACGAACGGCGCAGTAACCATCACAAACAACGCGAGCGCGGAAACTGCCGCAACAAACGCTGTAGCGCCCACCGAGAGTTCGGGCCCCAATACGACCATCACTGCGGTTCCGCCGCTCGGGCTCAGTGCTGCGATCACTCTGGCCGCCGTGGTTGGTCTTGCTCTGCTACTGGCTCAAGACCTGTCGCGGTTCGTTGCCGAACGCATTCATCAATCGCTGCATGATGACGAAGGCAAGGTCATGGGAAATCCCGAGTACGAACAAGCCGAGCAGGTTTGGGCAAACGGCGACTATCTTGAAGCCATCCGCCTGTTCCGCGAGTTCCTTGCCAAGAACCCGCGACAGGTCCACGTTGCTCTGCGTATCGCGGAAATTTACGAGAAGGACCTTTCCAACAATCTCGCTGCCGCTCTCGAGTATGAAGAGATACTGAAACACAAACTTGACCCGGAACGATGGGGATGGGCGGCAATCCACCTCTGCAACTTGTATAACCGAATCGGCCAACCAGCCAAGGCCGAAGCATTGTTGCGTCGTATTGTTGACGAATACGGCGACACTGCGGCTGCCGGCAAAGCCCGTGAACGACTGGCCACTATTGAAAGCGAATCACAACCTCAAGCCGCCGCACAAGCGTCTCAACCGTCGAGCAGTGCTCCGAGCGGCTCTGTGACTGATGCCGGGCCCAAGCTTCCGCCCGGTTTTCGTCCGAAAAAACGCCGCAGCTAACCCGTAGATGTCGCCAGCCACAGATTATCTTGCCGGGTCAATCTGCCGGTGACGTAGAAATCTGTGGGCGAATTATCGAGACCATAGACCATGGGCCATAGACCTGTGATACA
>JARYMD010000594.1 GCA_029907285.1 Verrucomicrobiota bacterium
GAAACATGCGGACTACAACCATGACCCGGTGCTGGGCAGCGGCACTGGCCAAAGACCGAATGAGGCCGGGGAAATACGGTGAGCTTTTCCTGATCCTACGCGGCGAGGCTTTCGGACTTGAGCCCTTGGTAATCAGGCTGAGTTCTGTGAAATTGTCGCAATCCAAATTCCGGCTCGAGGATGTCCGTGCGGCGGGATCAGGAAGTCCGAGTCTGGGAAGCATGTGATTGTCAGGTGCTGGGGGCTGTGATATGCAGAGTGGCGTGTTTTCGCTCCAACAGTTACTTGGAAAAGGCGACAAGTTTTACGCGTTACTTGAGGCCAGCGCTGAGGAAGCCCACGCCAGTGTGCAGTTGCTGATCAAACTGCTGGGGGCGTCCGGACAAACGCGCTGCACGATTTTGTGCTCAGCCGCAGAAAGGAGAAGAAAATCACAGAGAAAATCAGCGAGGAATTGGTCAAAACCTTCGTGACCGCCCTCGAACGCGAGGACATAGAAGCGCTGTCCACCGCGCTGTATAAAATACCAAAGTCGGTCGAGAAATTTGCCGAACGGTACAGCCTCGCGTCGCAGCATCTGCAAGCTGCGGATTTTCGCAAACAGGCAGAGCTGATGTTGAAGGGGACCGAGACCGTTGTCGAAATGGTCCGCCAACTCAGGGACGTCCAGCACATCGAACGCATCAAAGACCTCAACGACCGTCTCCAGTACGTGGAGGGTGAAGCGGACAAGCTCATGGTCGAGCTGCTTCGTGAGCTTTACAGCGGGCGTCGCGACCCTCTGCAGGTGATCATTGTCAAGGACCTGTACGAATTGATGGAGAAGGTGATTGACAGGTGCCGCGATGCGGGAAACGTGGTGACGCAGATAGCGCTCAAGAACTGTTGAACTGCAGGGGGTCATTCCCGGATTTCAATGACGCTTGTTTTCACCGTTGTGTTGGTCGGGTTGGTATTCGAGTTCATAAACGGCTTTCATGACACTGCCAACTCGATTGCCACTGTTGTTTCAACCAAAGTTCTCACCCCGAGACAGGCAATCGGCATGGCAGCAACAACCAACCTGCTCGGCGCTCTGTCGGGCACGGCGGTGGCAAAAACGATCGCTTCGGGCCTCGTGGACACCCGCGTTGTAACGCCCGAAGTGCTGGTGTGCGCGCTTGCCGGGGCCATTGTGTGGAACCTGATCACATGGCGCGCCGGATTGCCGTCCAGCTCATCACACGCGCTGGTCGGCGGCCTGTGCGGGGCGTGCATAGCAGCCAGTCATAATGATCTCTCGGTAGTTATTTCGTCCATCCCCAGCGACAAATTCTGGTGGGAGGGCAAAGGGCTATTGTGGAAGGTGGTTGTCCCCATGGTCACCTCGCCAACGTGCGGATTGATCATGGGCGCCATCGTGATGACAATCCTGTACCTGTTGTTGCGGAATTGGCGTCCGCTCAAAGTCGCCCGCGTCTTTGGCCGTGCCCAGTTGCTGAGTTCGGCTTCGATGGGGTTCATGCATGGGACCAATGATGCCCAGAAGACCATGGGGATTATCGCTCTCTCGTTGCTCGCCGCCAGCCAGGCCGGGACATTGGACGCAGTGCCGTCGTGGCTCGG
>JARYMD010000595.1 GCA_029907285.1 Verrucomicrobiota bacterium
GCCGTTTTGCGGTTATCCGACGGTGATCATGGATCAGGGGCGGTACCGGCTGTATTATCGGGGGTTGCCGACGGCTGGAAAAGACGGTTCGAGTGCGGAAGTGACATGCTTGGCGGAGAGTTCGGATGGCATTCACTGGGAAAAACCGTGCCTTGGGCTGTTTGAAGTCAGCGGTTCAAACAGCAACAACGTTGGGCATTGTGCCAACGGGTCCCGCTGAAATGTCCATATACAAACAGGCCAGCTAGGCACAACCCACCAGCAGGCTGATGCGATACATACTGCGCACCGACGGGTTTGTTTCTGTGAACGCCCCGTTTTCGGGCGGCGAGATGGTAACCCGGCCGCTCGTTTTTGCGGGACGGAAGCTGTCGATCAATTTTGCTACCGGTGCTGCAGGCGAAGTACGCGTGGAGATGCAGGACGCGAACGGCCATGCGATCGAAGACTTTGGGCTTGCTGATGCGGTGGAACAGATCGGCGACGATACTGACCGAATCGTGACATGGGAAAAGGGTTCGGATGTCGGCTTGCTTGCAGGGCGGGAAGTGCGGCTCAGGTTTGTGATGCGCGATGCCGATTTGTACGCGCTACAGTTCGTAGAATAGATATTGAGCGGGGACTTGTTGAATCTGGGGGGCGCGTTGTTTGCCGATGCTTGGCCCGCATACTTCGCAGTCCGAATAGTCTGCGAAGCGGGCGTCTTCAGGAGAATCAGAAGAACGCGGCCAGCCCGACGGCTCCGGTTGGGAATGGGTGGCGACGAACGCACCGACAAAGGTTGGGGCGAAGGTGCCGGCGTAGGCGGCGCGCTTGGCCGGTCTGATTTGGCGGAGCGCTAGTTCATTCGCAGTTGATACAGCTTGAGTGGCGAGGCGGTGTCGGGATCGGTGAACGAAAGCTCTTCGCCGGTTCCGCTGAACACTGGGCCGGGCAGCCACGGGCCGAGGGCGTTAATGGACGTGAAGACCTGGTATGTTTTCTCTGTGCGGCTTGGCCAGCGCAGCGTTACACCTTCTGCTGTAAGCGCAATGGAAGGAACCGGCTTGAGCAACTCCTGCAATGCCACGGGATTGATGCGTTCGGATTGCGAGACGGCGAAGCTGCCGTGTTCAAGGTAATGGAGGTTGAGGAAAGAAATGTGAACGGACTTGCCAGCCCATTCGCTAACCACTTCCAAATGACCGCAGTTGACGCTTTCGCCGCAAACGGGGCAAGGGGTCAGGCAGTCGGTCTCATACAGAAGGCGATAACGGCCGCTCTGGTGCCGTCCAACCGGCAGTGCTTGGACCTTTTGGTGCAATTGCCGCGCGATCGCAATTCCATCAAGAACGCCGTCGCAGTCCGTGTCGGGGCGGTCAGGGCGGGTGTCGAAATACGTTTCCTCACCGTCGAGCAACCCATCGCTGTCTGAATCTCCTGCCCAGACGACGAGGTGGGATGGGCCTTTTGAGTGAAGGGTGTTGATGAGCAGCTTGACCTCGAGGCGTCCGGTTCCGTGGACATCACCGTCGAATGAGAAACTGCCGTGCTGCAAGTAATGCAAGCTGATGTACGGGACTTTTGCGTAGAGGCCTGCGGCGGTATTGCAGAC
>JARYMD010000596.1 GCA_029907285.1 Verrucomicrobiota bacterium
TTCCGATTGAGAGTTTTGTGCCCTTTCGAGCACGCCCCTCTCACTGGGCTTTTCATGACGCGATAGAGTGCCAGGCTCGATATCTCAACGCATGCAATAGAGTGCCAAGCTCGCTATTCAATCGCAGCTCAATCTGTGCACCGGGCTGAGTGTGTGACGAACTCCGCGAGGTTCCAGCCAAACCACAAGTTCTGCAGCATGGCGCAGGCGCAGCGAACGGGTTTGACAGAAAGAATTGCGGACGCTGCAGGAGTTCCGCGGGCTACAGTCGATTGCAGACGGCAGATTTGAGATTTCAGATGTGCGTCTTGTTGCGGCAGAGCGTCTGGGGCCGCTGTTGGTGAGCTTTGGTGTGGGCCGACGGGTTTTCTTCTCCAATTGGCAAGCAGAGGATTTTATGATATCGGGCTGGTTTGGGTTACTGACATTGGTTTTTCGATTTTTCAAAGGCGTGACAACCAATGAACTCGACCAAGACACTGTGTGTTTCGTGTGTCCAACTTCACTGGGCAAGGTCACTCGATCGCAATCTTGATCAAACGATTCGCTACATCAGGCTGGCGGCTGAGGCGGGCAGTCGAGTGGTGCTTTTCCCCGAGGCAAACCTGACCGGGTATTATTTTCCTGACGTTACAAGGATTCCTCCGGAATCAGTTGACCGGGCGCTTGAGACGGTCTGCAAAGCCGCCGCGGCGAACAATATTTGGGTCATTGTGGGGACTCTGAAGCAGACGTCCGACCGCTGCTTGAATCTTGCGCATGTGATCTCGCCGAACGGCGCCATAGCCTACGAATACGCAAAAGTGCACATGGCAGGCCGTGACGAACGCAAGTACTGTCGCGGCGGGAACAAACTTGCGTTGTTTGAGATCGACGGTGTGATGTGCACCCTTGCCATCTGCCGGGACGGGCGGCATCCGGAGTTGTACCGGCTGCCTGCGATGGCTGGGGCGAAGATACTTTTCCATCCATCCTGCAGTTCTGATGAGATCGAGGCTGTTGTGTGGAAGAGGGTTTCCGGCCGGGCGCAGCAACCGGCCGGGCCGACCTCGCGAATTTTCCATTGTGTGGCGAATACTGTGGGCCAATCTCCCGATGGCAAGCAGACATCGAGCGGCCAATCGTTCATACGGGATGTGAATGGATTGCCGTTGGCCGAGGCTGGTTGGCATCAGGAAGAAATGATTACCGCGGTGCTGGACATTGAGCGTGCGGATCGTTTCTATGCGCTCGAGAGCATGCGGAACCCGCCGTTTTTGTGCGCCTATTGGGAGAAAATGGTCGAGGAAGTTCGCGCGATGGCGAGCAGGAAACCCGAGTGAGAAACCCAACTGTTCACTTTGAAAGCGCAGAGAATATTCGGTTGTGTGGTCGTGCCGATCTGTTTGGCCCTCATGGCCGACTGGACCGAAGCTGAGGCTGCGGTTGCGATTGGTTCACGGTGGGAATTGAGCGTTAAGAGAAATCATATCTTTGAGGTGAATTATCAGGGCAGAAAGAATTATTACAGAGAAGTAGAACCAGTCTATGATCGTCATACCCTGGATTTTGTACTGAGAGGTTTTTCGTATCATAAAG
>JARYMD010000597.1 GCA_029907285.1 Verrucomicrobiota bacterium
GCGGGGCCTCAGATCTAGAGTTTCCGAGGGTCGTTGATTGTCGTTGGCGGGCTGTTGGCAGTGGCCGATTAAATAGAGTGACAGACACTTTATCAGACACTTTATCTTGCCCGCCCCCGGCCGGTGAATGTTGGGGCGGCGGATTTGTGTGATCGGAACAGGTGTACGATCGGTCGGCGGGTTGATGCGGCCGAGACGGCCGCGCTCGCAGTGAATGCTCGGGCGCCGGGTTTGCGTGACGGAAACGGGGCGGAAGATCGGTCGTCGGGTTGATGCGGCCGGGGACGGCCGCGCTCCCAGTGAATGTTTGGGCGCCGGATTCGCGTGATCGAAAGCTATGCGTCCAATCCGGTGAGATCACGGGCTAAGGTGTTACAGCCCGAAAGATTTGGTGCGTCGGCGGGTTGGTTGGGCTGTCCATGAACAGCAACAGGCCGTTGTTCGCAAGGATTTCGACTGTTCCCAGGTTTGACCAATCGCGGCTGTTTTCGCTGGCTTGAATCGTCACTGACCGGCCGGGCGGGCCCGAGATGGCGAACGTGTTGGTTCCATCGATCCGGGTGTAGTCAAGTATGGACAGCGGCCCGGGTTGGCCTCGGAGAATGACGCCTTCAACGCCGACGGTTATCAGTTGGTGCCTGTCGCTGGCAACGCCCAAAAGAGATTTTTGGGTTATTGTGTGTTCCGCTTGCCACGATTGCGCATTGGTGCTTACCAGGACTGTGCCCTGAGTGCCGACAGCGTAGAGTTTGCCGTTGAATTCGCAGATGTCATTCAGCCATTGCGTGGTGCCGCTGTTATGGGCGGTCCAGTGCTCCCCATCAGAGCTGGACAGAATCGTGCCGTTTTGGCCGACTGCGATCCATGAGTCTTGAAACGCCCGCAGGCGATAGAGCCAATTGGTTGTTCCGGATTGTGCTGGCATCCACGAATTGCCGTCGGCGGTGGTGAATATGGCTCCTTGCTGTCCCACAACGACCAATTTGTCAGTGGTTCCTGCGATGCCCGAGAGAAGGGCGTTTCCAAGTGTTGTTTGGAGCGCCCATGCGCGGCCGTCGGCGCTGGTGAGGACCTTGCCTCCGCCGCCTGTGGCAAAGAAGCGGCCTTTCCAGAACGTTATGCCTTGGAGGTCATTTGTGACCGGCGCAGGAGTGACGATTGACCATTCGACCGCATTGGTGCTTGTGAGAATGGTTCCTGAGGAACCTACTGCAACGAACATGTCTTCACGGCCGCCGACGCCAAGGAGAACGCTGCCCAGCGCGTCGTTCGGGACAAGCTCGGCCGTCCATTGCACACCGTCGATGCTGCTCATGATTGTACCGTAGTTGCCCACTGCAAAGAATGTTGTCCCGATTCTGCAAATGTCCCAAAGCCATGGGCGGAGTGAGTCGGATCGCTCGACCCAGACCCAATCGCTGTTTGTCTCCACTTGGAATCCGTCGAGCAGGAGGCCCGTTGAGCCGCCGACGAGGAAAGCGTTGCCGTCCCAGAAAGCGCTGTAGAACTCCCATTTCGGAGCGGGGAAAACCTTGTTCGTTGCCGTTTGGTCCGACCATGTCCC
>JARYMD010000598.1 GCA_029907285.1 Verrucomicrobiota bacterium
GATCGAAAGTGGTCTTGCATTTGGAGGCGGCGATGACCAAGAATGAATGACATGCGGTTTAACGTGGTTAACCTAACAAACAGGTGGGGGGAACGCAGGTGGACACAGTCCGGCTGCGTTGTCACGCGGGCTGGTTTTGCTCGGAGCGATTGTTCCGGTTTTGGCATGCGCAGTGTGATGATGGATGGAGCCGGGAAACTTGCGTTTACGCTGATCGAGTTGCTGGTGGTAATTGCGATTATTGCGATATTGGCGGGGATGCTTTTGCCTGCGTTGGGCCGTGCAAAGACCAAGGCGCAAGGCATCGGTTGCATGAGCAATCTCAAGCAGTTGCAGGTGGCATGGTACATGTACACCCAAGACAACAACGACAGGCTGCCCGGGGTCAGTGGCGGGTCGTTTGCGGGGTCGAACACGTGGGTGTCGGGGTGGCTTGATTTCAGCAACAACAATCCGGACAACACGAACACTCTTTATTTGACCGAAGCCAGGTTTTCGCAGATTGGACCGTACGTGCAGACGCCGGCGGTGTATCGGTGTCCGGCCGACCGCAGCATGGCGCCGTTTGGGGCGAAGTCGCTGCCGCGCGTGCGCAGCGTGTCAATGAACTGTTGGATGAACTACCTGTTCGATGTGGACATTGGGCAGGACAGATACGTCATCTTCAGGAAATACTCCGACATTCTGGCGCTGGGGCCGTCGATGGCGTGGGTGTTGATCGACGAGCGCGAAGACAGCGTCAACGACGGCCTTTTTCAGACCGACCTGAAGAATCGGGGCGCGGCTGCTCGGATCGTTGATTATCCGGCCAGTTACCACAACGGGGCGGCAGGCATTCTCTTTGCAGACGGGCATGCGGAAATCAAGAGATGGCGTGACCCGCGGACCACCCCGCCGATCAAGAAAGGAGCGCCGATCACGCTCAACGTGCCATCGCCGAACAACCCTGATGTGGCGTGGATTCAGGAGCGGTCGAGCATCCCAAAATAGGCAACAGTGGGCTTCGCGCGGAAGCGCAAAGCGGCGGAGCCGCGCCGTGCGTCATGCGCGGTTTCATGCAAGGGAGAGTTCGCGGTCCATCAGGAACTATACTGAGCGTGCAATGCTCCGCGCGATCGAGTGATCGCGTGTGCGGTGGGGCTTGAATATTTGAATGACAGTGGAGCAACCCGATGGTTATAATGTCTCCACTGACATGAATCGAATTCCACGACGCAGTTTTCTGGGGCGGGCCAGTGTGGCAATTGCAGGCGTTGGTACGATTGGGTTTCCGCAGATTATTTCCTCGCGTGTATTGGGCGCTTCGTATTCGCAGCCCAGCGCAAAAGACCGGTTGAACATCGCGCACATAGGAGTCGGTGGCATGGGCAGCGGTCATCTCGGGTACATGCTTGCCCGGCAATCCCGAGGTGATGTGAATGTTGTGGCAGTGTGTGACGTTGATGAGAACCGGTTGG
>JARYMD010000599.1 GCA_029907285.1 Verrucomicrobiota bacterium
GTGGTTAGCCTTTGCCGGGTGGAATTGGTTACCCACAGAGTTCCGATTGAGAGTTTTGTGCCCTTTCGAGCACGCCCTTCTCACTGGGCTTTTCATGACGCGATAGAGTGACAGACACGCTATACGCTGTTTACTTGAGTCAAAGCATGTTCTTGACATGCACGTTGGGCTCGCCCAACAGTTTCGAGGTTCGCCCCGGCCGGTCTCGGCGTCAGCGGGTCCGACGACTTTGGCAGGCCGGCTGGCTTGAAACCTTGGAAAACGCTACAATGAAACCTTCCAGAGTGTTGTCCAAACCGTCCCCAACCGGCAATCGCGCTCAGGAGCACGGCCGTCCTCGGCCGCATAAACACGATGACCGATTTTGCCGCCGATTTTTGTCGTGTGATCACGCCTGTATTACGTGTGTTCTCGTCTTGGCAGCCACGCTGAGCTGGCTTCTGAGCCCGCGGGCTCTTGCCCAACTGCCAGACGGCGTCGCCACGGGGAGTTTGGTTGACGTTGCGCCTTGGGGGGAAACCACCACTTCAAACGATGGACAACAGCTCGTGATTTGGTGGGAAGACCCACGCGATATTCATCGCGTGTCGGTGACATTTGCGGATGCGCCCAAGGACACAAGCTCGGTCAAACTGCAGTGGTGGCAATCACAATGGCCGCACCACCGAATTCCGCGCGACCGTCCCTCGGGCGCGGGCGAATCCGGATGGGCACATCTCGGTGATTTGTACCAGGGACGGTGGATTGACGCCGACGGCGAATGGAAACCCGACGGTACGACCTGGACTTTCACTTTCAGACCCGTCAATTCAAAGGAGTTTCCGGACCTCGGCGATTTCGACGCCGCATACCGCACAACAATGAAACTCCGAATCATATTCTCAACCCCGAACTGCAAGGTCAGCCAACTCCGCGCGTTCACAGATTCAACATGGCAAAACGCTGCGTTCGAGGTCTGTTGGGACACGACCCGGTTCCATGGCGCGCCTTGCGATGCCAAAGTGGAGGTGTTTAACGGATACGCGCACAACATCGTTGTTCTCGCAAAGGACAAGCCAATCTCCGCTGGTGCCGATGGCCGTTACGAAGCCACCGCACGTTCGACAGCCGACCGGCTTCGGGGCGAGGTCTGGTTCACCCGCAGCCCCAATCAGAACACTTTCGACGACACTGTGGTAACCGTTCGCACGCCGGAACGGAGTTTCAGTTTCAATCCTGCAACGCTGGTGGATGGCAAAACGGTTTTCTCTCCGTACATTGGCGTGCTCGTCAAAGCGGGCGCACAATCAGAACCCGCAAGTTACGCCGACGCCGCAGCTCTTTGGAAAACTGCGCCTGAAAAACCGTTGTACACCCGCGTGTTTGATCAGCCCGAACAAAGCCTTGCCCGCGCTTTTGCAGAACA
>JARYMD010000059.1 GCA_029907285.1 Verrucomicrobiota bacterium
TTTGTCAAGCATAAAATACTGATATGTATGGCTACAAATGAAATGGTAAACTGCTCCAACCAATTATTGATGAATGGTTTGTGAAGAATAATAGAAAGAAAACGCGTCGTGTGACCGCCCAACCGCTGTCGGCTGCAAAGTCCTGCCATGTCTTCATTGTGCGGATTCGGCCCTGGGCATCGTAAGTGTACTGGACCGGGTAAATGGCCGAGCCGCTTGTTTGTTTGAGCAGGCCGTTTGGATAATAGAGGTTTGTTGTGGCCGAGCCATCGGACAGCAGAGTTCCTGAGACCCTGCCAAGCAGGTCGTAGAAAGTGAGCGTGATCTGCGACGGCTGGCCGTTGCCTGGCGCAGGGGAAGTGACGCTCAGGATTTGATCGGCGTTGTTGTAGGACCAGGTCGTTGTCCGGTTCAAAGAATCAGTAGCGCTGGCCAATCGCCCGTGGGGGTCGTAGGTGTAAGCCGTGGTCCAGAGCACATTGCCTGAGGCATCCTTGCGTGTTTCCGAGATCAGCCGGCCGTAGCTGAAGGCCTTGACAATAGCCGATCCGTCTGGGGCGGTTGTGGTGATGGTGCGCGCGCCGTTCTGGCCATGGACGGTTTCTGTGCAAGTGACAACCGGTGTTGCGCTGTCACGATAGACAATGTCCCAGCTTTTGAGACTTGAGATGCCGGTCAGCGTGGCGGAGGCAAGGGCGGTGGCCGTCGAGCCATTTGCTGCAAAGACCAGCTTGCGTGTTCGTTTGACTGTCTGGCCCGAGTAAGTGACCAGGTCGTTTGTGGTCCAACTGATTCGGTCTGTTCCGGCGAAATCGATCTGGTCGTTGCGGTTGATATCAATGGCTGTATAGACTTGCTGGCCGCGGGCGTCGTAGCCGTAGAGTGTGACCACTCCGTCCGGGTCGCGTTCTTTGCACAACTGGCCGAGGTTGTTGTAGAAAGATTCCCGGCATGGGTACGGGGTTGAACCTGCGGCGTACACAGTCTTGGAATTGCGCCCGGGCATGTCGGTGAACGTCTTTGTCCATTCGGGAGTGTCAGCCCAGTTGGCATCGAGCTTGATTTCGGTTGTGCACTGTTTCCAAACTCCGCCGTCCTGTTCGACTCCGTACTGGGAGCGGACCGGGTTGACAGCGGTGCCGGTCAGTTTGGCCAATTGACCGTCGGCGTAGTAGAGTTCAATTCGCGTGCCGCCGTCGGGATAGACGATTGATCTGAGTCGCTGGCCGTTGGCATCGACAGATTCAGAGTAGGTTGTCACACCGCCAAGCGCATTTGTTTCTGCGATCAACTCTCCGGCGCTGTTGTAGGCGAACAGGCCTTTTGTGATGCTCCAACCGCCTGCGCTTCGGACTGTGGCAAGAACATGCCCGGCGGCATCCAGCAGGTTTGTGGTTGTCAGGGGCGGATTGAACGAAAGGATCGCATGGCCGATGTGGCGGCACGATCAATTTGACCGGCACCCGCGTTCCGTTTGGGACGAAACCGGCCTGAGCGGCGGTCTCGTAATAGAACCGTCTTGTTGTGCGGCGACTGGCGCCGTCCCCAACGCTGCTTTCAACCAAGCCTTCGCCCCATGGAAACCGCTGATACTTCCTGCTGCCGACCAGCGCAACAGCTCCGTTGGGCGATCGGACTCTGAAGCTGTGCTGCCGGGTTCGAGCAGCAGGGTCGCAACTCGCCTCCCAGCAGTCCTCGCGCAAGTTGCCGGGATGAACCAACGACCATGACCGGTTCTGGGGATCGAACTTGTACTGGTATGTTTTGGATTGGCCGGGTCTGGACTGGGTGATGTGCAATCTGTTGATCGAGTTGGTCGATGCATCCGGGTTTTGGATTGTCCATTTGACAAACCAGTTTGCC
The DNA here is from genome assembly GCA_029907285.1 of Verrucomicrobiota bacterium. Classification (GTDB taxonomy): domain Bacteria; phylum Verrucomicrobiota; class Verrucomicrobiia; order Limisphaerales; family J093; genus JAAYVR01. The sequence goes on from JARYMD010000059.1 coordinate 1,864, forward strand.
GGGTTCAGAAGCTGGTACTCAACCCCTGTGTTTGCGCCCACATCGGCCAGCCGATAAAACCGGATTTCGTATTTGAACTGGTCGATCGGCTCGATGTGCGCAAGCGCTTGCGGGGCCTTGACCTGGCGCAGCACCCCGCCCGGGGCAACGACCTCGACGTCCGATCCCGTGCCGTTGAACCGGAGCGAGTTTGGCCTTGCAAGGTCGGGCGACGGCACATCGCCGGAAATGTACAGTTCCCCGGCCGGTGAACCCAAAGCCGCTGTGCCCATGCTGAAGCCGAAATTGAGTCCTGTGCAGGGCGATTGCTGTGGAAAACACGGCCCGACGAAGCATCGGGCTGCAGACCGATCACGCGCCTGTTGATCGGCATCCTCACTCCCGCATACCCGGCCCGTGCCGGGTTCTGGACCCGAACCGCCCCCTCCGCCCCCTCCTCCGCCGCCTCCGCCACCACCAATGGTGCTCACAATCTGTGGCGGAGCAACGTTCTCGACCGTGGTTTTGACCGCTCCTTCGGCCGGCCAACCGCAGTCCCATGGAGGCGGATCGACCTCGTGAACCGATGAATACGTTTCAGGCCCGGCAGCTCTCACGTATTCTTCAAGCCACACTGCCCCGCTTGTGCCATCGGGGTAAACCGTCACCTCCTGCCAGCGCAGCTTGTAAGTTGTGCCTGCCGAGGCGCCGCTGAGCTTGAACCGGTAGAGCATTTTGCGGCCCTGGCCGGAAATGTGCAGCGAGTCCAGCGAGTACGATGCGCTGGATGGACCGCTTACCCATTGGCCGTCAAAAGGCAGCATTTGAGCGATGATGGCTTTTCGGAGCATTTCCTCTGTGTACTCGTCCGACCATGTCCATGTTTCGATCGAATCGATTTGCGTGGTTGAGCTGGGCCACTGCTGTGTTTGATGATATTCGACCCGTCTTGTGTTGGACGTGCACTCTGTGGTTTGGAAGGAGGCATTCTTGAAGATGTTTTGGAAGAACAAGTGCACGTCTGCTGCGCAGGCGGCATTATCCCATGAACAATCCGGCAGCAGAGTGGCGGTGCAATTGAACTCCGGAGCGCTGGTGCTGGAGCGCGATGCAGTGCCGGAGCAGGTTTGGGTGCTGGCACAGGAGTCGGGGTTGTAAATGAGGACCGAACTGGTGTCGAGCTGGTAAGTGTTCTTGGTGTTGGGATCGAAATAGGTTTGGGTTGCCTTGTGAGTATAGACCTGTTTGAGGTAGAGCTTTGGCGGGGCGGTGTCCTGGCAACCCCATGTGCCGCATTTTTCTTTGGCTGCGGTTTGGGTTTGGGTTTCGATCAACACCTCGACACCGCAGGCCGACTGCGCCAATGTATGCCAGAGAGCAACCTGGCCAACAAGCAGCAGACTCACTACGTTCAGGCCAATGCCAGCCAGTCTGGTTCGGGCGTTCATCCCAAAAGCCAGCTTTGGAACAGACGCATTGTAGTTGTGATGGTTCAAACAGCAGGTATTCATTGTTTTCCCCTCCTTGGTTTTGTGTTCTTCCAATCCCTGAGAAGCACTAATCCAATTTCGTGAACACTTCGAGATCGCCCGGACCGCCTGTCCTGGTGTCTGACTTCATCCAACTGGTCTCACCAAAATCGGTTTGGCCGTTTCCGTTGCGATCCTCGAAACAGTCAGGCAAGCCATCTCCGTCACGGTCTGACGCAACTCCGCCGGCATCGGCTGCAACGTAATGGAAACCGATGTCAACCGTGCTGTTTTCCTCCTTGATTTGATCGGGTCTGACGGTGTGGTGGTAGAGCCCGGCGCCGCCCATGCCGCTGAACTCGGCAAACCGCACTGTTGCAACCGGCGGCGCGTCTCCGCCCAGAGTGTCATGGGCAGGCCCGGTCAGAATGCAAGGTGCGTATGTGGTATTGCCCCAATCGACCGGCTGTTCCTGGACAACGTTGTACCTGAACAAACGCACGGGAGCTGTGGGCAAGCCTTCGGCGCGGATTGAACCGCGGTTCTCGATCCGCAACCCGTGATTGCCAAATGCAACCACCGCAACCCCTGGACCAAAGCTCAAGCTGCCATTGTTTGTGACGACCAGTGTTCCAACTGCATAGTCGATTGGCGCGTAATGGTATCCGAGGTCGGGCACATCGGTGTCGCGCGCAGCCTGTGGACCGAGCCTGACATCGCTGGTGACAAGCCCGTTTAACACAACAGGCGGCCATGTCGTCGTGTTCTTCAGTTCCCCGGCCAGGACAGGATCGATATTGATTGTTCCGGCGTTGCGCCATTCTTCCTTTGCAAGGTAGAAGCCCCCGCTCCGACGGTTTGAAACACGCCGTTGCTGCTGCTTGCCCACTGGCAATTGCTGTGGCTGATGGGCGCGTTTCCAGCGTTTGTCACTGCAACAAGCAGACTGTTGGTCAGCCACAAGCCGGCCGAACCCATGCTGTTGTTGGCCAGTACACCACATCTGTGCAAGGTGAGGTGTTCAATCTTCCCGTCGAAGTTGTACCCCGAAATCGCGATGGCAGTGTCATGAATGAGGACGTCGCGCAGCTTGAAGTACTGGACAAGGCTTTGGCCGTACCCGTTCGCCACGATTGATTTGTTGCATCGGACAAACTGGCAATGCGCAAGAACGCTATTGGGCACGATGGCGCTGTAGTCGTGGCAAACCAAACCCGTGTAAGCGTGCGAAATCCGGATGTGCTGCAACAGTTGGCCGCCAACCCGGATCAACAACAGCCACACCAAGAATCGTCGAGCGCAGCCTGACCCCATCGGGCGTCAGCAGATCAACGGCGCCTTTTTCCCTTGGATCGGGCGCGAGTATGACCTTGTACTGGGTTTGCCGGACAATGAAATGGCCGCTGCGCGCCAGCTCGAACTCGGCTTTTGATTTGACCCATCGTTTCGCGTCGTCGTCGTATCGATTCAATCCGCCGGCCAGTTCAACGTATGTATTGGTCGCCATGCTCGGTTGTCCCTTCGGATCGAGAACCCGCCACACCTGCCGCATTACCCGGTGATGCGGCCCGGCTTCGATCGGTTCAGGGCCGCGGATCAACTCTGCTCCAAACAGTGGTGTCCCCGAAAGAAATACGGCGCATGCAAGCCTCACAATGTAGCGGCACGCGAATGTTCTGCTCATAACCTCCTTTGTCCTCCTTTGATGCGCAGCATTGCTGCACTGCGGCGGGCCGGTCAGACTCGCCCGTGTGCTTGACCTTCAGCCCGTCTGCCAGCGAGTCTGAGGCTGCCGGTCGTCGAAACAGATATTCATCTTTTCCAATTTGTCAAATGGCGGCTTCGCAAGTGCGTTTCAAGACGGCTCTCTGGCCCGCAAGTGTTGTCGGGATGAAGCCGCGAGGGATAACAACGAGCCTGGCACAATATCGATTCACCAGCGGTTTTGTGCAAAAAAACGCTGCCGACACATTCCGGTCGGCAGCGTTGTATCGAGTCGGGCTAAATCTGGCGGTTTATTGGGCGGGCAACCCCCACACCTCGATCTCGGTGTAACGGTTCAGAGCGCTGTAGGTGCTGCCTCTGCTGTAGCAACGAATGTACCGAGCAACCACGCCTTTGGCATCGATCAGCTTGCCCTCGTAAGTTTCGAGGTATTCCTTGTCCGTGCCAACGCCAAGGCCGGAACTATTGTCCTGGTCGTTGTTGAACAAAGTCTTCACGTCCTGAGTGAAATCGGGGTCGTTGGAGACCTGAACGATCACATCCTGGTAGTATTGGAACGTGTTGTGGGCATGCCAGATCAGTATGGCGTAAATCTTGTGGGGTTTTTCCAGATCGATTTGGACCCACTGTGTCTTTCTGTGGAGCTCGACAAAACTGTTGTCGTTGGATTCCTTGTCGCCGTCGGTCACGAGGTCCAGCGTGCCTGTGATGGGCGATTTGTCACTGCTGGTGACCTTTTTGCCGAGGGCGACGTTCTGCACGCCTTTTGGCGCCATGAAAGGCGGCCGGGGTTTGTCAGACGGTTTCTCGCGCAGGTTGGGGTCGATCTCGATGTCCGTCGGTGTGCCCATAAACGCGGGGATGGGCAGTTTCAACGGCAACGGGGCCAGTTCCTGGGCAATTGCTTTTGACATGCCAAGGGCTGCTGCAACAGCCGCTGCCAGCAACAAAATTGCAGATCGGTTTCTGTGTCCTGTGTTTTTGTTCATGTTCATCTCGTCAACGTTCAACAATTAGATTCGGAGAGTGTGCGTTTATTCAATTCAAATGGCAATCCCCAACATCAACAGCGCGGCACCGCCATGTGTCATGGGAATCGGGTTAACAATGGATCAATGACCGCCGCGCGCCGCAGCCGCAACCGAACGATCGCGGCGAGATAAAGGCGTTCATTGCAGGCTTGGCGCTCCCCCACACCGCACTGCCCGGGGCGACTTCGTCGCCCTCGGCGGCAATGAGTTGGGATGAGTGAGCACATTCTTTGAGAAAAGAGCCTTGAACGATCAGACATCTTGCGGGGCTTGCGCGAATTTTCCGAGATGGCAGTGGAGAGAACAGACCGCAGAGAAGAACCGTGCGCACCGTGCAAAGTGCAAAGCGGTTCAACGCAGCTCGTTGAGCAGATCAATCGCAGGGCTGAATCCGGGGTTTATTTCCAAGGCCCGTTTTGCGGCCTGGTGAGCTTCCTGAACCCGGCCCAACTGCGCCATGATTGTCGCACGAGCGTACGGTATGACAGCATCCGACGGGGCAATCGACTCTGCGTGAGCGAGGGCCTCGAGGGCGCGGTCTGTTTGCCCAAGCCTGTGCCGGGCAAGCCCGAGGTTGTACCATGCGCGCGCATGTTTCGGGTCCAAAAGCACTGCTTTCTCGAGGGCTTCAGCTGCGCGGTTGAGGCTGCCTGCTTCATTCCAGGCCAGCCCGAGCTTGAAAGCGAATTCGGCCTCGCGCGGGGCGAGTTGGCAGGCGATTTCGAGCTGCTCGACCGCGTCGCGAGCGCGCCCCATTCGGCTTAACAGGACGGCTATTTCGTGGCGGATCGGGGCGGAATTCGGGTCCCACGCCACTGCCAGTGCATAGTGTTTGTAAGCCTCCTCGAACCGGCCTGCGCGGAACTCGATCGCGCCAAGCATCATTTGGCCGCCGGGCTGGTCTGAGTTGATTTCGAGGAAATGCTTGTGCTCGGCAGCCGCGAGTGAGTCTTGTGCAACGTTCGGATGCAATGCGGATGCCGCCACCACGCGCACGGCGCGTGACGGGTCATCGAGCAGCCGGCGAAGGACGTCCGCCGCTGCGGGATCGTTCGCTTCAGCCAGCGGTACCAGCGCTCGTGCAGCATTCACTCGCACCAGCGGGTGTGAATGGCGTGCGGCACGGAGGATCGCGTCCCGGACAGCGGGCTCAGCAAGCCATTGTTCCAATAGCCGGACAGCCGAGGCTTTCCAATAGGCAGAGTCGCTCCCGGCCAGCAGGGCCAATAAAGGCGCACGGGCTGCGCTGTCGCCTTTTTTGGCTTTTGCAAACCAACGAGCCCTGTCTCTGGCGGGGCGGTCCATTTTTGCCCCATACCATTTGTCAGCCCATTCGATGGCCCAATCGACCGATTTGTCTGCATGGCAGCGCGAGCAGGCGTTTGGGATGCCGAACTCGCGTGTGAGCAACGGGTCTGGGCTTGTGAAGCCGTGGTCATGGCGCCAATGACGTTGCATGTACACAGTTTGGGGCATGTGACAATTGACGCACTCGCCGCCTGTCTCCTCGATCTTTTTCGGATTGTATTTTGTGAGGTCAAATTCGATCGGCGCGCCGTTGGTATCGAAGCCGTACACCTTGTGGTGGGCGTGTTCGACGGGCCGAATAACAGGCGCGTTGGTTTGGGTGCCGTTGTGGCAGCGCAAGCAGAGCCAGTTGCCGGGCAACCGCGTTTTGGCCGAGTGCGGCTCATGACAGTCGAGGCAGTAAACGCCATTGGTGTGCATGCGGCTGCCGGAGAAAGCGGCGTACTCGTAATCCTCGTCGCGGACCTGGCCGTCGGGGTAGAATGTATCGGTGAAATCGACGATTGCCAGCTCCTGATGATCAGTGAAGGCGTCACCGGGCTTGAAATCGCCCGTGAGATCAACACGACGCGCATGGCAGAATCCGCAATAATCAACAACCTGTGATTTGTTGAAGCGCGGCACGGTTGGGTCGGGCTTGCCGCTCTTGCCAAATCTGGCCTGCCATTGGACGTGGGATTTCAGTGGGCCGTGGCATGCTTCGCATCCAACCGTTGGCTCGGCCATGGTGGTGTGATAGCTGTCGGTTACAGGGTCGTAGTTCTTCCGCACGCGCGTGTTATGGCATGCGGCGCACATGCTGTTCCAATTCATCCCGCGCCCCGTCCAATGACCCCATTCGCCCGGCCGACGGTCTTCGTCGCCGTACACATTGAACCATTCATTTGAAATGGGATCGTACGCGGCCTCGGTTACTTGCATGCGGCCGCCCTGTGCCGTTACAAGAAACTGCCTGAGCGGGTTGTTGCCGATGACACGCAACGCCGTGTGGGTTTCGTTCGACCGCGACAGGCCAACGCAGGTCAGAAGGAAATTCGTGCCCGACAATTGAACATGGGTTTCTTGTGACCCATGACGAAATGTGCGCGCAGGCTCGAACGCTCTGGCATCGGCAGCAGGGTTCACAGGCCTTTCAGCCAGACAATGATTTGAATTCTCCCAGAGCGCGTATTCGTCCTTGTGGCAATCCCGGCAGCTCGCCGAACCGGCGTATTTCGAGAACGCGCGCCTTTCATCTTCGATCACTTCGGTCAGGGCACCGAGTTCGGCGCGACTGGGTCCTTCTCCCACGCCGCGAATGTGCAAGACGCGAAACGCCAGCCACGTTGTCAATCCCGCAGCGGCAATGGCAGCCATCAACCATGCAAACCGGCAGTTTTTGCGGAGCCAACCAACGCAAAGCTCGAACGCGCGCCTGCGCCGACTGCCGGCCAGGCTGGGCTTGTGGTTGTGGAGAGCTGACATTCGTTGCGGATGCTATACGCGAAGCCTGCTTCAGGCAATCCAGCCACGGCAATTCAACCCTCGCGCGCCCCGGGAACAAAAGCCGATTGTCTGGTCCATTCACTGATGGGACCAGACACACCGCAGTCAAAACATCGTATGCTCGCGTAATACGCACCGCACCTCGGACACACCGCATGTCCCGCAAACATGTCAAAGGCGGTCTGGCAATTGGCGCACAACCAGTGCGGACCTTTCATTGGCGCCTTGTGACAAGAGGGGCATTCAAACTCAGTGTGCCGTGGCAAATCTTCCATGCGTGCTAGAAGACGGGCCTGGTTGAGCCCTCGCCAGCAATTCATCACCATAAACACCGCCAGAATTGCAATCCATTCGGACTTGGCCCACCACGCGACAATGAACAGTCCGGCTACACCGACGAACCCGACACTGCTGGCGACGGCCAAACTGCGCGCACGGCCAATCATGAACCACAGCACTGACCGCAGAATCTGGCCGCCGTCCAGCGGGTATATCGGCAGCAAATTGAACACCATTATGACCACGTTCAGTATCGCGATGGTTTGAACCCATGCGAAAAGGTCCGGCATCTTCGTTTCCAAACCCGCTGCGGGACTGGCAAACCACAGGCCGATCAGAACCGGCATCAGCGCAACGTTCACAAGCGGCCCCGCTGCAATGCTCCAAAGCGTCGCACCGGGACGTTCCGGCGGCGCCACATATGCAACCCCGCCCAAAGGCCACAGGATGATTTCATTCGCACGTCCCCCGACCGACCGGCATGCCAGCGCGTGGCCAAACTCGTGCATCAGCACAAGGGCAAACAAAGACAGGTACTCGATCGCATTCCAAACCGGCGAGGCGTAAAAAGATTTCCGCCCCAGAATCTCATAGACGGCGATTAGAAACCACGACCAATGCAGGTAAACCTGGATTCCCGCCAGCTTGAACAGCTTCAGAGCGCCTTTATTCGTTGGCATCATATCATCCCTGACCCCAGTGAAACATCCGATTCAGAACGGCCTCGGGTCACGAGCTGTCATATCGACGACAGCCCGGCTGTGCCGCCCGCGGCCACCAAAAGCCACCAAAAAATCGAGTGCAGTCTGGAACAGAGCAAAAACGTTTGAAAGCCGAAATCCACAATGCCGCTCTGCAAGGCAAAGCCGGCAGAATCCGTGCGGGCTTTGACAGCATGTTTTTCTTGCGGGTTGTTGGTGCATGGTATAGACAGCTCTTGAAATTCGTCGACACGTGGTCAATCAAGGCCGGGTGTAATGCCGGGCTGGCGATGGTTGATGGTGGTGTTATGCCGCCACATTTGATTTCCGGAGCGCAAGAATTGGCCGACCATGACAATAACATTGTTCATTCCCTGTTATATCGACTTGTTCTATCCACGGGTTGGGATGGCAATGGTCAGAATCCTCGAGAAACTCGGTCACAAGATTGTTTGTCCCGAGTCGCCTTCTTGCTGCGGCCAGCCTGCGTTCAACACTGGGTATTGGGACGAAAGCCGTGCTTTGGCTGTCAAGGTGTTGGACCAATTGAAAGACGCCGAGGTGGTCGTTATTCCAAGCGGATCGTGCGGTGCAATGATCAAGGTGTTTTATCCCGTGTTGTTTGCCGGAACGCCGCAGGAGCCTTTGGCGAAGGAAGTCTCGGCCAAGTGCTACGAGTTTGCCCAGTTCCTTGTGGACAAGCTTGGCGTAACGGACCTTGGCGCGAAGTTTCCGCATCGGGTGACATATCACGACGGATGCCACAGTCTGCGCGAGATGAACATCTACGAAGCGCCGCGGAAGCTGCTGCGCCATGTGGCCGGGCTCGAGCTTGTCGAAATGAGACAGACAGTTTGTTGCGGTTTTGGCGGGACGTTCTCGGCGAAGTTTCCGGCGATATCGACCGCGATGGGCGAGGTCAAGTGCGACCTTGCTGCTGAAACCGGCGCCGAATACATAGTGTCGTCCGATTCGAGTTGTCTCATGCACATTCAGGGGCTGATAGACCGGCAGCGCAGGAAACTGAAGACGATTCATTTGGCCGAAGTGTTGGCAGGGGATTTCTAGACAACCGAACATGGCTTGACCACTCGCTTTTGTGCGCATGACCACCGCTGCTGCAAAGTTCAAAAAGGATGTCCGCCGGGTAACGGCTGATCTTCGCCATCGCCGGATCATCAATGCCGCCCTTGACGGATACGCGGTCAAACGAGACCAAAAGAAGGCCTTGTTCCAAGACTGGGCCGGAGCGAGGCGGCTGGCGGCTGCGACCAAATACGAGGCGATCAACAGCCTGGACCGATGCCTCGAACAATTTGCGCGCGGCCTCGAGTCGCGCGGCGCCAAGGTGCATTGGGCAAGCACGGGACAGCAGGCATGCGAAATCATTGTCGGCATTCTGAAGCAGCGCAACGCGCGCAGCGTGGTCAAGTCCAAAGCCATGACAGCAGAGGAAATCCACCTGAACGAAGCCCTTGCGCGCGCGGGACTGGATGTTGTCGAGACAGACCTCGGCGAATTCATAGTGCAGCTCCGCGATGAACCCCCATACCACATCGTGTTCCCCGCAATGCATCTGACCCGGGGCGAAATTCAGGAGACTTTTCGCAAGCGATTGGGCGATGCCCCGTCCGATAACCCCGAAGAGCTTACAATGGTTGCGCGCCGTGTCCTCAGACAAAAATACATCCAGGCCGACGCAGGCATCACGGGCGCCAATTTCGCCGTGGCCGACGCCGGCTTGATTTCCCTGACCGAGAACGAGGGCAACGCGCGGCTCACGGGCGCACTGCCGCGGACGATGATCACCCTGGTTGGCATCGAGAAGGTGATACCGCGGCTTGAGGACCTTGCGTTGTTCTTGCCGATGCTGGCGACAGTGGGCGCAGGCCAGTTGATCAGCGGATACAACACTCTGTATGGCGGGCCGCGCCAGCCGGGCGAACCCGACGGCCCGGAAGAGTATCACGTGGTCCTGCTGGACAACAATCGCACAAGGCTCCTGGCCGACGCCGAAAAGCGAGACACACTGCACTGCATTCGGTGCGGTTCATGCCTGAACGTGTGCCCAATCTTCAGGAACATCGGCGGGCATTCGTATGGCACGACCTACTGCGGCCCGATCGGAGCTGTCCTCACGCCTGTTCTCAAAGGATTGCAGGAGTGGAAGCATCTGCCTTATGCGTCCTCGCTCTGCGGCGCATGCACCGAAGCGTGCCCGGTCGGGATCGATCTGCATCATCACTTGCTCGAACATCGGCGTGCGGCGGCGGGCACGAAACCGAGCTGGTGGCAAAAACTGGCTTTCAAACTTTTCGCGCCAGTGGCAGCCAGCAAGCTGCTTTGGGCGTTGGTGACAAAATCAGGCCGCCTTGGCCAAAAGCTTCATCCGATCGTCCTCGGCACAAGGCTGGACCCCGCTTATGTCTGGACACGCACGCGCGACCTGCCCCCAATCGCAAAAACTACCTTCAAGGAATGGTGGAGGAGGACCCGGCCATGACAGAGCGCGAAAACATTTTGTCCCGAATACGCGAAGCCTTGCGCGTTCCGGCTCCACAGCCGTTGGGCATGACAGAAACGCCGCTGCCAAAGCCTGAAGACCATCGGCGAGTATTGCCAAAGGTCGGGCCCTCGGAATCCGATCGCATCAGCCTGTTCGCCGCAAATGCGGAGGAGCTTCGCGCGCGATTTGTTGTTCTTCCGGCCATCGAAGCCCTCGAAAGCGAGATACGATCGATGAAAGACGCGGAGGGATGGACACGTGTTGCCAGCCACCGCGGCGAGCTGACGGATATTGCCTGCGCCAAGCTGGGTGTTCCCGTTCTTCTGACCGATGAAGGGTACGACAAGACTGAACTCGAGGCGTGCCAGGCCGGCGTGACCGAGTGCGATGCGCTGATTGCGCAAACCGGCAGCGTTCTTGTTACAAGCCGGGGTTCAGGAGGACGTGCTCTGACCGTGCTGCCGCCCCACCATGTTGTGTTGGCCAGACGCAGCCAGCTTGTTGCTGATCTGCCGGAGGCAATGGCGTTGATGCGCAAAAAATATCACCCAAACTATCCCAGCATGATTTCGATTATCACCGGCCCAAGCCGCACAGGTGACATCGAACGGATTCTTGTGTTGGGCGCGCACGGCCCCAAAAAACTCACAATACTTCTGATCTAACTCAGCCGTTTTCACCAAGACCATGGGACAAACAAGGCCGCTTACCTTGCGCTGCCGCCAGTTCCTGAGTTCTTTTACCGATTTGCGCCGTTTGCCAATGGGGCTCTGGTACGTCATCGGCGCGTTTTCCATCGAATCGTCGGCTTACTTTGGCGTGCTGACGCTGATGACGGTTTATTTGACGGCTGACCTCGGGTGGAGCGATGTGAGAGCTGGAATGGCGGTTTCTGTTTTCACGATGCTGGTCACGCTCTTCATGCTGGGCATTGGAAGCTACGCGGAACGGTTCGGATTGCGCGGCCCGATACTTTTTGCCCTTGCGATAAGCACGGCCGGCCGCGCGCTGTACAGTTGGGCGCCCCAGCTTGGCAGCTCGGCTGCGATCGCATCTTGTCTTGTGGTCTTTTCACTACTGATCGTCGCCATCGGCTCGGGCATCTTGCAGCCCATTTGTTATGCCGGAGTCAAGCAGTTCACCGACGAGAAAACCAACTCGATGGGGTACGGTTTGATTTACGCGATCATGAACCTCGGCATAGTCGCAACTGCAGCACTTTCTTCGTGGGTCAGGCCGGGAGTGCAGAAGATCAAGGATGGAATCGTGCTGGGCGGGGCAAGCCAGTCCCTGCTTGAACCTTTGGCGCGCATTTCCATAAGTGGAGTTCAGGCAATGAACATCGTTTGCACCGCGATAACTCTGGGCACTTTGGTGGGGTTCGCACTGCTGATGACTTCGAAGACTGAAGCCCAAAAGGTCAGAGAACTCGCCGCGAGCCGGGCCGAAACGCCAGAATCCACCTTCAGTCTCAAGCGCTATTTCACGGAAGGACCGTTCTCGAACCCGCGCTTTGTCTTTTTCATTTTCATGCTGTTGCCGGTCCGCACTTTGTTTGCGCATCAATGGCTTACCATGCCCTCATACATCCTGCGCGCTTACCCGGGCGGTGTGGCCGACAGAATGGAGTGGCTGGTGAACTGGATCAACCCGCTGATTATTTTCTTTGGTGTGCCGATTGCGACAGCCCTGACGCGGCACATCAATGTTTATCGCATGATGGTTGTTGGCACATTTGTTTCCGCTGTGCCGACGTTCCTGCTTTGTGCGGGGCCGAATCTTACCCTGCTGATTGCGTATTTCGTGCTGTTCTCGATCGGCGAGGCGTTGTGGTCGGCCCGATTCTACGAATATGCCTCGGAACTTGCGCCGCCGGGAAGACTGGCGCAGTACATGGGTCTGGCCCAAATCCCGTGGCTTTTGGCAAAAGGAGTCACTGGGCTTTACTCCGGCTGGATGATCGAGCGGTTTTGTCCTGAAGGTGTCCCGGCCGAAATGCTCCGAACAGGCACACTTTGGTTTGTGTATGGGTGCATGGCGCTGACAACGCCGATAGGCTTGTGGCTGGCAAGGCGCTGGGTGATGCGCGGACTGCATGACCCCGGACGTGCTGGTTCCCTCCCTTGAATCTGCGATCTCCACTCGGCGCGTGCGCACACACGGCGCATAAGCACCTGGCAATCCCGGAGGTTAATCCACAGATCATTGCCCCGGCAGGTCCCAAGGCCGTAAGAATTCAGGGGAACTGCGAGCACCACAATCTCGAGTGGCTGGGAATATCGTGCCTGGCACTCTATTGCAGTCCGGCCTTTGGGCCGGAGACCGCCGCTGAGAACACGCACGCGCCTGTGACACGGGCTGAGGGAATATCGTGCCTGGCACTCTACTGCTCACAGACAAACTGCCTTCAAAGAATTCGGAAATATGCGGGCCGGACAACCCACACTCCACAAAAGCAACAGCGAAATGTTCTACAGCGTGTCACAACCCGCGCATCCTGAATCCGGCTGCTTGGGCAGTTCACACCGAGCGCCGGAGGGGCGACATCAAACCCGCCGAGGTCCTGGCAACGTAACCAACCGGTTTGTGCATGCGCCTTGAGTGCGATGCCGCTCCTACGGAGCTTGTCGGCTGTGCCGTCCGCCCCGACTACAAATATGCCGGCCCTGCGGGCCT
>JARYMD010000005.1 GCA_029907285.1 Verrucomicrobiota bacterium
ATGAACTGGGCACTGGACGTGTCTTTTCCCAAATCACCTTGCCGGTGGCTCCTTCGAGCATGAACAGCTTGGATCGATTCTTTTCGGCTTCGCTCTGGTCCATCGGGACTATTAGGCGGTCACGCCAGACCAGCAGCGATTGTGCGTGGCCGTAGGGGTTGTCCGGAACGCCCATGTTCTTGCCCCACACGAGCGTGCCGTCGAACTTGAACGCCGCCAGATCGCCATTCCCAAAAATGGCGTAAACGCGCTGACCATCGGTTGCAGGGCTGGGCGCGGCGAATCCGGTTCCCGCGGGTATTTCGGGCTGTTTTTGGGGGCTTCCGGGCAAATCTCGGACCAAACGCTGCCATAGCAACTCGCCCGAGTCTGCGTCGTAGCAAAGCACATAACGGTTGGTTTCATCGCCGCTCGTCAGAAAGATGCGGCCGCCCCACACCACAGGCGAGCTGTACCCGAAAAGGTCCACTGGCGTCCGCCAACAAAGGCCGACTTTGTTTGTCGGATCGATCGCATCTGGGATGGACACGTTTGTTGCAAACGCGTTCCCGGTGGGACCGAGGAATCGCGGCCAATTTGCCCAGGCGTCGGCAGATGTTGGCAAAGGCTCCGCCGCATTTGTTTCCGTACTGGCGCCTCCTGCCAGGAGCCTTTCGAGTTCGGCTTCTGTCGCAGGCACGCGGCTGTGGTGCGGGATGGCAAGCCCCAAACTCGCAATGGCAAAAAGCGCCATGGCAGCGATTGCGGCGTGGCGCGCGCGCGCCGCGGTGCGCAAGTGAGATTCCGTTGGGTCGGAAGCCGGGCCGGGAAAAGGCGGCGTTTCGAGCAGGTGAGCGGCTTTCCGTGCGCTGTACAAGAACGCGGCCAGTCCAATGACCAAAAGCCATGCACCTGTTTGTTTGAATCGGAGCACGGTGAAATAATCGCGGCGGACCCGCAAATCCAGCTCGCGGATTTTCTGTTTCAGTGATTCGTCGTTTGGCGAGGCGATCAACTGCTGTTTCAGCGCTGCAAGCGTGGGCGAGTTCAGGGGGTCTTCTTTTCGCGAAGCGAAATCTCGAACCAGCATTGCCAGAGCAACCACCACGCAGAACACAGCGGAGGCAATGGCTGATGTTCGCCACGCGAAGTAAAGCGGGCATGGCGCCGAGGGCTGGTTGCCGGTCTGGTTTCCTGCTGTGACGGAACTGCTCATACAGCGGTCTTCGGTTTTCCAATATACCCTGCGGCAACTGGCGGGGTGTTACTCCTTGCTGGTTCGGCGCCCGGCACCTCGGACGGAGAAAGCAAACCGAGCCTTACACGTTCATTCGGACAAGACATGAAGCAACGCCCGCAGGCAAAACATGCGCCGCGGTCCGGTTCGTAATCTGCCCTGACAGGACGCAACGTCAGCGAGATCAGGCGCACCCCGATCACCAGACCGACCAATCCGCCAAACCACCATCCGGCGCGGCTGAACCGGCGCCTGATTCGCGCAGCGTCGCTCAAGACCGATGCAGGATCATGGTCCGCGCGTTCGAGCGCCAGGCTGTCGGGTGTTGGCACCTTGGGCGGCGGAGGTTTTGCCGGGTCAAGGTAGCGCTCGGCCAGAGAAACAGTCGGATGCACCAGAGCCGCAGGCGCCGCAACACGGTTTCCTATAAACGCAAAAACCGCAATCAGTGCCGGCATCGCAATCAGAAACAGTCCCAGCCTCCGCCTGTCAGGCGCAAGTTCCACCGGGTTTGCGGGCGGTGGCACCGGCTCGCGAATGGCGCCAAAGGGACACGATTCCTCGCACAGCCTGCATTTTGTGCAGAAATCAGGCGTGATCCGCACGCGCCATTTCGACACCAGAGAGGCCAGCCTTAACAATGCCCCGTAGGGGCACAAGAAACGGCAGTACGGCCGCCCGATAAACATCGACACAACAATGAACCCGGCTCCCACCGTCAACATCGTCAGACCCCCGCTCAGCCTGAAGAACGGAACAAAAGGATCATACCGGCAAATCACAAACGCGCTGCCCGCTGCAGCGAAAAACACGCCCGCACCAAGATAAATGTACGGAAGCACACTGAGCCCTGTCTCGATCCATGAGGGCACTTTCACAGGCTTGACCAGCAACAGGTCTTGAAGCGCGCCATGAGGACACACCGCGGCGCAAAATGTCCGCCCAGCAAACAAAGCCACCAGCAACGGCGCAATGAAAAACACCGCCACAACCAGCGGAACCGCATAGGCCGGGTCGAAGAACCCCAGCGCAACGTTTTGCGGCGCGCCGATCGGACAAATGCAGCCCTTCCGATAAAAGCCGAAATAGATCAGCGAAAAAACAGACAGCCACAACACACTGCGGCGCGACCGCCGCCGGTAAACAAAGTAACAAGCCAGCCCAAGACACAACAACAGCACCGCCACATCAGCGTACTCATGCCACAAAGCCCTCGGCGGTGGCACAGTGGTCACAGGCAATTGATGGCCCGACTCGAATTCCGGCGGTGGAAACCGCTGTTCCGCAACGGCGTTCCACGCCGCCGCTGCACCGCTCAACATCAAGGAATAAAATGAACGCCCGCGCATCGTCATCCGTGGCTGTAGGAAGTCTTCAGCAAGTAAGGCTGGCTCACCGGGACGCGGCGGAAAGCGTCGCCCGGACACGCGCGGGCGATCGAGCATTCATTGCAGTTGAGGCACAGATTGTGCCGGACCTGGAGGAACAGGGAACCGTTGCCAAACCTGTGGCATCCTTCGACGCACTTGCCGCATCCGATGCAGAGGGTTTCGTCGATCGTGTATTCGTAGTACGGGTCCTCGATCCACCGCCGCTTAATTGCTGAGACAGGGCAGAGTTGGTTTTCCGCGGCGGTGTTGAGTTCGTTCGGTTCGGGAACGAAATACCCCGTGCACAATTCGCAGTACCCGCACAAGGCAAATGCATGCACGCATTTCACAGCCGACGGCTTCAAAACGCATTCGGTTGCGCAACGCCCGCACCGGAGACATTTCGCAGGGTCGATCTGCCAAACCAAAGTCTCCGCCTTCAGCTTCGAGGCGAGCAAACCGGCAACCCCGCCCAGCCCTGTCAGCGCAGCAACCCTCGAGCCTTGCCGCAAGAAATCCCGCCTCGTGACTGGTGCTGATCTGTTTTCTTGTTCTGCCACGTTAACAAACCTGCTGCGCGCGCGTTTGACCCTGCGTTCACCTGGCGCCGTCTGATTTGGCCTTGGGAACCATCACGTGGATGTTGCCTGTCACCCGATCAAGCACATAGACGTTGCCCTTCGAGTCAACGGCTGCGTCCAAACCGATGCGCGCCGGGTCTGATGTGCTCCCGGCACCGGCACGAGCGTTTTCCCGGAATGACTCGGGCCCGGCCACAACACAGTCAAACTCGCCGTTTGCATTGTACACCTTGACCCGTGGCAGGCCCTTTTCGCATGTCACAAAACGCCCGTCCGGCAGCAAGGCCAGCCCGATAGGATTGCAGCACCCGCAAAACCCTTCAATCGCTGCCGAAGGTTTGCCCCACCACTTCAGCAAATCGCCGGCCACAGAATAGCATTCCACCCTGTGCCGGCCCGGATTGTTCACATATATCACACCGTCACCGCGCGTTTCCACGTCGAGGTTTGGACTGGGCAACACGAATCCGACCATGCCAGCCTCCCGATCTCGTGCGCCGATTCGACCGGCGATTTTCCCGTCCAACTGATACCTGATTACCACGCGATTTCCCGAATCAGCGGCAAACAATTCGTTCTCCGCCACTGTCAGACCCGTGATGTACGGGTTGCCTTCGAGCGTTTCCCAGACCGCCTTGCGTTTCCCGTTCGCCGCATACACTTCGATGTGGTCTTTGAACCCGACGTAGAAAACTTCGTTTGCAACTGCTACGCACTGAGGAGGGGCGGCCAGCCCAATCTCAGCCGCCACAGAACCCTTCGGCCGAATCACACAAATCCGCTTTTCGCCTGCGAGATAGATTCTCTCGTCACCGCCGATTGCCATGCGGCGCGGTTCTGCACACGGGCTTTTGAACCGGCGCGCTTCGACATACCCGATCAGCTTTGGATCGGTCTGCTCGAAACGGTCAACACGGTATGCGAACGGGTTTTCGCTGTTGTCAGAACGCGTGCCGCGGCCCGCAACGGCAAAAATGCTTCCTGTTGCGATATTGCCGAGCGCCGCAACGCCAAGCACTGCGCATTGACCGCCAATAAACCTGCGGCGGCTGAATGCGGTTTGGCCACGGCCAATTGCCATTGATCCACTCGGCAACTTGGATCGCTCCGGGTTCTTCTGCAATGCGCTCATTTCTTCAACTGGTGTTCCATCATTTGGGTTGGGACTGTCATGGCCGGTGCTTTGCTGGTCCGAAGCCGGCATGCAAGATCACGGGTGTTGATTGCCGGGAGAAGGTTTGGATGATTCAACTCGCGCGCTGTCGCAGGTCGGCAGTGCAGGGCAGCCTGAGCAGGAGCCGGTCCCAAGGCATGGGGTTCCGCCGGGTTTTGGCCGTGTGACGTACGCGGCGCCGAGCAAACCCGTAAACAGAAGCGCCATCCGCAATGCCGTTCGCAACAGGTCGCGTCGGCTGCTCCCCGAACCCACCTGGTCATTCATATCCATAAACCGAGGCCCAAATTAGCAACACTGGGGCTGCCCGGCAAGCCCACAGCCAATCAGACTTCGAATCAGGTTCGCTTCAGCCTGCGATTCCACAACGCGGATTTTGGCGGCATGCAAACATCAATTGACCTCCGGTCGTCTGTCTGGGAACGCCCAACGTACAACCCTCAACGTAGAACTTTCAAAGAATTTACTGCACCAATTAGTGCTCAATTCAAGGGCCGCCTAAAGGTGGGACTCTGACGGCTGCGGGCGTCGCGTCGCCTAAAATGTGGGACGACCGATCGCTGTTAGAGTTCCGCGTTTACGCGGAAATGAGAAACTGTATGCAAGGGTTCATGCACGGTAGGGCTCGCTGTCCCCAGCGAGCCGAAGTCAGGGTGTGTGCAACAAAGTGCCTGGCAATGAATTCACACGCTCACACCCAAAACTTCGCGCATGACGAATCCGAGCAGGAAACTGAATGCGGCCACTCCAAAACTGAGGCAGGACATCTCGATGAAACGCCTGCGAAACGGCAAATCTCGTGCCACGCAGATGTAATAATTGAAAGCCGCGATGATCAGGAGTGCCAGAGCCAGGGTGCTGGCGAGGCAAACGAAGTAGTTGGTCAGTATCAAGTGGGGGCTTATCAGCACGCCAACCGTCAGCAAATATGCAATGCCGGTGTAAACCGACGCTTTCAATGGTGACTTGTCGGTTTGTTCAGCCCGTGTTGAGAGGTATTCCGAGGAAGCCATCGACAGTGCTGCGGCAATTCCCGTCACAAGGCCGGTCAGGGCAATCAGACGGGTGTTTCTCAGAGCCAGGGTGAACCCGGCCAACGCGCCTGTAAGCTCGACGAGCGCGTCGTTTAATCCGAGCACCATCGAGCCTGTGTACTGCAGGCGCTCCTCATTGATCAACCCAAGCAACTCGTTCTCGTGGTTGTCCTCTTCTTTTGCGACCTTTTCGACTTCAGGAACAAACTCGCGCAGGTCGTGGTAATTCTGTTCAGCGCGTTTCTCGCCGCGTTCCATCAGCTTGAGGCTGAAAGCCAATCCGAGGGTGCGTCCAATTACCACATGCCACAAGACACGGAGGCTGTTCGGACGTGGCTGCTCTCCCGTGTATTGCTTCCACAATTCGGCATGGGCGGCTTCGTCGCGTGCGATTCGGTCCAGCAACTCACGGTTTGGGCCGGCTGGGAGCGACTCGGCCAGGCGCTTATAAACGTGATATTCTGTAACCTCGGTTCTTTGGATGTTGCGAAGTTTGTTGAGCAAATCAGCCGGGAGCTGGCGCATGAAAAGATGCTATATCGGTGCTGCGTCCCCGGTCAACCGTCTGGAGAATCATGAGTGTGCCTGGAAATCTGAACGCCTGGACAGGCCAAGAAATCGTAAACTCAATTCCGGTGAGATTTCCGGGAACGCACATTCCACAGGCCGGCGCAGCCGGAACCAGAGTTGTCTGACGGGTGCTGACCAAGTGCTTGCTCCCTCTAGGACTGGTCTGTTGAGCGGTTCGCTGTTGACTGCGGCGCCGTTGAGCGTTGCACGTTGGAAGTTAATGTCAGTTGACCAGCGAGTAGTCTCTCTGGGAACCTTCAACGCTCAACGCTCAACGTGCAAGATGCTACTGCTCGATGAGTGCTCGAATTGAGGCCGCATGAAGGCGGCACTACAAACCGCAGCTCGCCAAACCGCGGCTCGCAAAAGAGGTTTTGTTTCCAGCACAATTTACATCACGCATCACGCATCACGCGTCACAATCTGCACGTCACGCATCAGGTGAACCTTTGTCTTGCTTGGTCGCCGTTGTTGGACTTCGAGCCTGACGAAAGAAAGAGTGTCGGGCGCGTTATTCTACAGACACATTCGAGTGTGCCCGAACCCGGCGTTATGGTTCGACAGACGGACCGCAATAGCCGCAGACACCCACGCGCGGTGAATTCACGACCGGCATGAACATGTCCTCGCCACATGGATGATCCTTGGCACAGGCATCGCAGAAAGTGCTGTTTTCGCCAGTGGCATAGCACTCGGAGCAGATGATTGTGGCGGGCTTGCCGCATAAGGCGCACTGGATATCGGGCGGTTCATTGCGCGCCAGAATACGGATTTTGCTTTTGGAGGACGAAATTGGCCATTCGTCAACCACTCTGAGCGACAGGTGCGTTGTGGAGCCAAAATCGTATTCGTATTCGAACTTCATTCCCGGTTCGAGCTTGCTGCCAACCTGCGAGCGCATCAGCCGCTCTTCCTCTTCGATGTCGTCCTCCCAGTCGAGTTTGGCGAGCCTGGCCAATATTTGTGCGAAGTCGTCTCCTGAGGATATCTTTGGGCTGAGTTCCCGTGGAAAAGTGAAGGCGCTCAGATGCCCGCAGCACTCCAGCCAGATGTTGCGCAGCACACGGTCCAAACGGGCGAACGTGACATTGGCGGGGACTTCCATGTGCAACCAGTAGCGAGGTTCGAAGGTGGCCGTGACGACCAGGTGGAAGGCACGGGCTGGTTTGCCTTTTTTGGCTGGGGCAGCTTCTGCGTGGCTTCTGACACAGGTTTGAAGGTGTTTGGTCATTTGCGCCTTGCCGACGAGCCGGCCGCAAAGCCGGCATTTTCCTGATGAAACTATTCTGCTTGTTGTATTTCTGTGTTGGCTGTTTAATTCGCTGTTGGGGGTACGAGGCGGACTTTCTGGCCGGGGAAGCGTGCCTATTGGACAAGCACTCTTTATGGATTCTCGGTATCTGAGCTATCTGATTCATCCAATTCACCACCACCCACGCATATCAGGTAATGGAAACCGCCTTCGCCACAGCGGCTCCGCAGTTGCTCCACAATCCGGGAGGCGAGTTGGGGCGGATCATACGGGCCTGTTATGTAAAACGGTTTTCCATCTTTGCCGTAGGTGAAGGAGGCGGTCGAATCGGCTGCCTCGATGCCGCCAAAGACGCGGCAGGCTTTTTTGTAATCCGGGTTCGGGGCGAACCCCAGGTCTTTTGCGTAAGCAACGGCACCTTCGACAAGTTTGCGCGCCGAGGGCAGGTCGATCGGCTTGCGATCCTCGGCGGGCAGAATCCGGTCCAGGAGTTCTCGCTCATACTCCATTTGGCCCGCGCGCACGTAAAACGCATTTTTCACTCCAAGACAGTACACATCTACCAAGAACACGCCGACTTCGACCTCTCCGTTGCCACGAAACCTTGCAACCGCCACGGTTCCGATGCCGGCATCGAACATGTTGGCGCTCACAAAAGCTTCAGTCTGTCGTTTCATGCAGTCTCATTCTGCTCTGTCGAACCTTTCACGTCACGCACGATTTCAAGTTATGTTTCCGTGGCAGTCCCCCGTGCTGACGTGTGCGGCGCCTTTGGCCAAGCAAGTATCTTGGGCTGCGCATCCGTGTCATCCGAAAGAAAACCGCGGCTGGTCAACTACATCGTGCCTGTCACCATCTCACCAACCGAAGCTCCGCAACTCCGCTCTGAGGTTTGAGGTCAAGACAGTGTTTCACTGCGTGGCGCAGCGGCAAACGCAACGGTTGACGAAACCACAGCTCGAGAATGAACATGGTCCGGGCCAACGGCGTCCATTGCGATATGAGAGCATCAGTCATCAGTCTGGTCGGTCTGATTCTTGGGATTCAACTTGCAGCGCCACAGCTCCGTGCTGTGGATGCTTTTGAACAAAACCGGCGGCTCGGCCGCGGTGTCAATATAATCGGTTACGACCCGATATGGCGGTCGCGTGAGCAGGGCCGTTTCAAAGAGCGGCATTTCCATGCCATAAAAGAAGCCGGATTCAGCGGTGTGCGGGTCAATCTGCATCCGTTCCGCCACATGGACCGCGAGAACGGGTGGAAATTGCGCGGGGCGTGGCTCGAGACGCTTGATTGGGTGCTCAAGAACGCAGAACGGGAGAACCTGATGGTTATTCTCGATTTCCACGAATTCAACGCCATTGGAGATGATCCCGAGGGAAACAAGGAACGTTTTCTGGCTTTTTGGAGGCAATTGTCCGAGCACTGCAAGAGCGCGCCCGACTCGGTGTTGTTCGAGGTGCTGAACGAACCTTGCAAGAAACTTACTCCTGCGCTGTGGAATGCGTGGCTGGTCGAAGCCCTTGGAATAATCCGCGCAAGCAATCCAACACGCACGGTGGTGATCGGGCCGGCGTTCTGGAACTCTGTTGATCATTTGGACGAGCTCGTGTTGCCGGCGGACGACCGCAACCTGATTGTCACCGTCCACTACTACAAACCGATGTCTTTCACGCACCAGGGTGCTGCGTGGACAGGCCAGGCCGATAAAACAGGCATCGAGTGGAACGGGACTGCCGCAGAAATGGCCGCGATCGAGCACGATTTTGACAAGGTCGCCGCATGGGCAAAGAAGCACAACAGGCCGATCTTCCTGGGCGAGTTTGGCGCTTACGACAAGGCGCCCATGGAATCGCGGGTGCGTTATCTCGATGCAGTAACACGAGCTGCAGAAAAACGTGGTTGGAGCTGGGCGTACTGGCAATTTGACAGCGACTTCATCCTCTGGGACATGAAGAGAGACGGCTGGGTCGAGCCAATCCTGAAAGCGCTGATCCAAAAACCCTGAGGGGGGAACTTTTTGCTTGCATTCGGCAATGCAGAGGATGCTATATTCGCGACCGTAGGTATGACTTTCGTCCGAAGGCTGCTGGGTAGTCGCGCTTCAGGCTCGAATTAGTGGCATCAGGAGCACCTGACCGGCTGCTGCAAGTGGTTTGCGGCCTGCAGTGGCCGGATTGGCTCTTGGGGCGGAATCAGACGCGGGCCAGAGTGAAGATTGCCCCGGGTCGGGCGTGCGTTACCAGCCCGAACATGGTCGATCATCACAGACCAATTCGGGAGAATCGGGCATTTGGCCTGCCCGGTGGCGGGCGGATGGGGTGCCGTCTTTTTGTTCAACTTTCTGCTGGCCGCTCTGTTGCACTGTCTGGCTGGCCGGCAAGTCGCGGGCCAGGGGAACCTGGGTGTCCCCGGGCTGACGGTGTTACGGACTGAGGGTGGGGCGACGCTGCAGACTTCGCTGCAGCCGCTGTTGATCCCGGACACTGTGCCGGGCCTCGAATTGCGGTTCCAATTCGGATTTAGCACCGACGAACTATTATCTCCGGGGCAGATATCTGACTCATTCACAATCACCCTTCAAGACGCGGCCGCTGCCAACATGGTTGTGCTGCTAACTGCTGATGCCGGCGGAGTGATGTGGGCTCCGCCAACACCCGGTGGCTTGTTTCTGGCCCCGGAGGCAATCGCGGGTGTGCCAGTTTCCTTCCCGAGCCTTGATCCGATCCTGGCCCGGCAGACAGCTTATGCCGTGGCGGTGCCGATACCGCCGGTGTTCACAGGGCCTGCCAACTTGTATTTTGACTTGTTCGACAATCTGAACGGGACACGCTCGCTGGGCTGGCACAGTGCGGTGGAGCTGGTACCAGAGCCTTGCGTCTGCACAGCTTTGTGCGCCGGGTTGGTTGCAGTATTTCTCATGAGAGGCTTGCGGCGCCTGAATTGAGGAGAGAAGCATGAGAAAGCTTCTGATGATCGGCTTGATTGGGGCACTGGCGGGGGCAGCGTGGACCACCCATGGCCAGGCGCGAACGTTCCTGCTTCAGGGCGTATCTGTGGAATTGGAAGACGCCACAGAACGTGTCGAGGTGTTCTATCGGTCGATGCGGCTGAACCGCGCCCTTGACGCATGGAACGTCGAGGTCACTTTGAGCAACCGTTCGTCGCAAGCGTTGTCCGGACCATTGGTGCTGCCTGTGAATGAATTCAGTGGGACCACTGGCCCGCAACAAGCTGATGGCACAACCGATGACGGCAAGAGCTTCTACGATTTGAGCGGCCTAATGCCGGCAGTCGGCTTGGGCCCCGGGCAACTGACCACCCCGCGCACGCTGACCTTGGGGCGCAGTGCAAAGGGCTCGCCCACGCTCCACACCAAAGTGTACACAGCCCGCCGCCCGGCAACCACCGCACTCGGTGTTACTCGATCGCTGGATGCGGCTGGCCAACCGTTGCCGGGTGTTGGAGTTGGCCGTGGCAGGTCCCGGTGGGTCCGCCGTGCAGCTAAGCGATATACCGTCGGGGGTGACATGTTTTGGGTTTGGCTCGGGCAAACATGTTCTGAAGTTCAGCGCCACGGGCCATCTGCCCGTGTGGCGCATCGAGAGCCTTCGAGCCGAGCAGCCTACGGTTGTGCCCAACCCGCGGCTGACCCGCCGCGCAACGAATACGTTCGCAGTTACACCTTTGGGGGGCGTGACAGCCAGCAACAGCACCGGCACGGTCCTGGTTGACTTCGGCCCCGGCGCAGTGAACGAGGCCGCCACAGTCACCGTCACTGCTCTGACGGGGCAGAATCTGCCTGCCTTTCTGCCTTTGGGCTGGAGTCCTGTTTGCGCATTTTGGATCGAGAGTTCAAAACCTCTGCACCAGCCAGTAAACGCAACCTTGACGCCCGCGGGACCGGTCACCACCGATGAGACGGTTGCTCTTGTGCGATGGGACGAGACCACATTGCAGTGGCTGGTCACCCAAACCTTGAGCGGCCATAACACGAACAGTGTTCAAGTGCAATTGTCAGAAACCGGCGCGTACGCTCTGGTGGTGGCCGACACTGGTCCACTGCCTCCGCCACCGCCGCAGCGCGGAGTGCGGTTGCCCGAGAGCACAGCGACCAGCATCGACATTAGCCGCTTGAGCGCGGTCGGTAGTGTCAGTCCACCCTCGAGCTCTGCCAGCCGGGTGCCGGAGCTGGTGACCGCTCTGGCCACAATTGAATTGCGTCACGGAACCCAACCCCTGCCCAGCGGTTTTTTGCTGCGCGGGGAAGTGACCGAGACCTACTTGCTGGCTGACGGTTCGCTGCGGCTCACTCCGCAATACGAACAGTTCATAGTGTGCTACCAGCGGCCCGGCGATCAGGACCCTTTCACTCTGCACGCCAGCTTTCCCATGCGCCCGCTGCTGTTGTTTGGCCCGGAGGAACTGGAATCCGCCAGTGTGCGTGTCGAGGTGTTGCCGCAGGCGCCCTTTGATGGTCAGGTTCTGGATGAGGCCGGGGGCCAAATTGCGCGGGAGGGCGTGCGGCTGCTCGTGGGCAGTGGACGGCTTGCCGGCCCGAGCGCGATGCGGCTGAGGCGGCTGGACGCCACAGTGTTCACCAACCTTGTCAGCGAAGGTCAAGTGGTTTTGGCCGCATTTGAATTGACCTTGGACCGTTCGACTCTGACCGGCCGGCTGAGCGCGCAATTGAGCGGTGCACCTCCGGACAGCCTGTTCGTCCTTGCCCGGGTGTTGACCGACGCGGGGTTCTATGGCCTGCAACCGATCGAGCGTTTGCGCAGTGATTCCAAAGGCAACCTGCAAAGCATGGAACCGGCCACTGGGGATCGTCTGCCAGGTTTGTGCAGCTCCGGTCAATATGTTCTGGTGCAGGTCAACGCGCCTCAGGGGCTGGTAAGCGGCGTTGCACGGAACGGCGCCGGTCAGGCGCAGGCTGGCATGCTGGTGCGGCTCAGTGGGATGCCGTGGCTCACATTGACTGACCAATTCGGTCGGTATCAGCTCATTGCGCCTGTTGGCGAGGTCGAGATCGGATGGACCGACCCGCTCACAGGGGACACCGGTTTTGCTGCCGCGGCAGTCGAAGATGCGAGCGCACCGGTCAACGCAAACCTTTCTGCTGTTCCCAGCGGTCCGCGCGTGGCCCGCATCAGTCCACAGGACAATGCCAATCGTGTGCCCCGCGTAACCAGCGTGGTGATTTACTTCAATGAACCGGTTAATCCGGCCACGGTTGTTGGTGACGCGGTCGCGTTGCTCCGCCCGGACAACACCCCGGTGCAGGCCTTGCTGAGCCTCAATCTGAAGAACACAGTCGTCACGTTAAGCCCGGCAACTGAATTGGAGGACAACACCACATACCGGGTTCGGCTGGTTCGGACGATCACTGACCTGACCGGCCTGCCGCTGGAAGGTCAGGCTGAATTCAGCTTCACCACAATTCCTTTGAGCCGACGTGATCCTGCGGCTCAATTGATCATTTACGAGCCGGGTGCAACCAATGTGCCGGTCGAGATTCTCGCGCGCATTCCAGCGTACAAACCGGGCAGCGATCCAACAGCTATCGTAGTGCACGGCACGGCTGGTGTCGCTGATCCGGAAGTGCCTGTGATTCTGGTCAACGAGAGCACAGGCGAAACTGCGACCGTGCTGAGCCAGCCCGACGGCAGCTTCGTCAGTGTGATTAGCGGCAGCGAGGACGACTTTGTCAGCGCCACTTTTGTGAACCTTAATGGCACACGGCTGTATGTGCCGGTCAGCCGACAAGAGTTCGACAATGGTTTTGTTGGATTGTACCGGCAAGGCGGGATTTTGGAGGCTGAGAGCGACGGCGGCCCTGTGCGAGTCATCGTCGAGCCCGAAGCAATCCGGACGAAGGCCAAGCTGCGGTTGCGACCGATGAACCTTGCACAACTGGACCAAGCTATTGGGCGGGATCAGGCCGCAGGACACCAACTTCGTGTTGGCTGCCGGACTGAATTTGGAACTGGAAGGGCAACCGCCCGTCGGAGGAATGAAAGTGAGTGTGCCTGCCGACCTCGACGCGCTTGGTTATCCGACCAATTTCTCGGTCCAGGAAGTGGCGGCTGCTTTAACGGTGGTGCGAGAAAACCAAGGTGTGAAAACATTCGAAGTGCTGGCACCCATGACTTTTGTGCCCGAATCGCCCGTGCGTACCGTGCAGGCCCACAGCGCCAGCGGCCGGCTAATGGCCGCTCCTTCAACATCCGGGGCACAGAACACAAAAGGTGCAACGGCAGCCCGTTTGGTGTCCTTTGGCGTTGGTGCCGACACCAAAGATGTCAGCCACCCTGCCTCAGCTCAAGGCGAGCAGTTGCGGCATGGCATGCTCGAAGGCAGCCTGGACCTTGTCCCAGGCGGGTTCGTGGCCAAGGCTGTCACACGGTTCGTCCTTGTTCCGATGATTCTCGGTGGCAAGCCCGTGATCGTGAAAGGAAAGGTCGGTTCGCTGTCTGAAGTAGTGAACCAGATGCTGGGGTTGGCAGAAGCTGGCACGACATTGCTCGATCTGATGGGCGGAACTGGCCGGTTGGTACAAGCCGGAGTTGAAGAAACCAAACTTGCAGCGGCGAGTCCTTTGCCGGGAGCGTTCATTGTGCTGCATACGCTTGCGACGCCGCAGATCGGCCCCCGGGTCGTCTCGATCCCGGCATGGTCTATGCCACCAGCGATGCCACAGGCGATTACCTGATGGTCGCACCGTCAGTGACCCAGTTCTATGTCATTACCGCCACGCACCCGAGTTTTAGTGATCGATATGCATTGCCGATCCTGGGTTTGCTGGACTTCAACCTCATTGGCGGGGTGTATTGCCGAAACTTCTACTTTACTGAACCGACCCAGATTGCATCACCACCCACGGTGCATGTCGCTCATTCGCCCTTGTGGCCCGCCCCGGGCCAAGAGTGCCGCCTCCAAGTGACTGCCTCGACGAGTCAGGGGGATGCGCCCACGGTCAGAGCCTGGATCGACTCAGTCACACCGCTGGCAGCCGGAGTGCCAGCGGAATTCGACGATGCCATGATGGTGGGCGCTCCGGTGGAAGAAGCCCTCGCGTCCGGCCGCAAACGCACCACTTACGTGCTTTCAGCAACCAACAGTGTGCGTGTGAGTATGCGGATTGTTGTGGCAAGCCAACACGGCGGGTCGGTGCCTGCGATTTATTATCCGATTGACTTTGCTGGTCAGGCGCCGCCGCTGGCAACAAACATCCCACCATCGCTCACCAACGACACCCGCAGCCCTTGCGTGACGTTCACCGCTCCAACAGACGGCGTGTTTGTTGGTCAGTCCGGCCAGCTTGTCATCGAGTTCAATGAACCGATCAACCGCGCTGTTCTATCCAACATCGCAGGGATTACTCTCAGCGGCCCATTTAATGCCGGCGCAACAGCCACGACTGCACAGCCACGGCCTGCGGTCGAGCTCTCCGAAGACCAGCACCGGCTGATGCTGCGGTACATCGGCATGGCGCCAGACGCCGAATATGGCCTGGCGCTGTCAGGGCAATCCATTCAAGACCTGTCGGGCAACCCTCTGGATCAGGACCCGCGCACGCCCGAGCCCGACGCATTCGTCATGCATTTCCGCACCCCACCGGTCCTGTCAGCCCCGTTGCCGGTGGAAAACGCGCGCGGTTGCGCAATCAGCGCAGACCGGTTGTACACGCTGGAAATGCTGAGTGCCGGGTCGTATTTGGATGTTTACCACCTTGAGCTATCAGGGCAAGCTGCGACGCGTGTTGCCCGCGTGCCACTGTTGGGATTCCCCCGTGATCTGGCGGTAATCTCCGGCTACAACTATCGCATCTCGCAAACGGGCACCGTTTGTTCCAACGAACTTGTCGCGGTGGTGGGCGGCGACCTTGCATCAATGCTGGAAGCTGACGGCTCGGTTCGCGTTCCGGGGCAATACCTGTGTGTTTTTGAGCTCAGCGGTTCCGGCGCCTCGACCTCGGTCCGGCAATTGGCAGCGGCCAAAGTCAGCTACCGGGTTGGGTCAGCAGTGACCAAAGTGCGGTGGAGCGCACCCTATCTGCTCTACCAGGAATTCGGAGCCGACATCCACCTGATCGGATTTGTCAACTTGCAGGAAATGATCATCGGCTTCAACGCGTCAAAGGCTGAAACTGCCGCTTTCCCGGAGACCGGCAGGCCCGGCAAGGACAGCAACAACGACGGTGATTACGTCGATGAGGGCGACATTCTGCCACTGCCCGAGCTTCGGCCCGCTGAATTTTACGGGAAAGCATTCAACGCCGTCTTTTCTGGAACGACACAAAAGGTGCTGGATTTTGACTATCATGGGAGGCTGTGTGTCACGTTGTCCGGGGGCTTCGAGCGCGACCCAAAAGGCAATCCAACTTCAACACCTGTGCGACCTGCCTACCGGACCATGCCGTTGCCCGGCGAAGGCTTTGATCCGAAAGCCGCCACAATAAACTTCGCGCCTGGAACAAATCCGCGACGTGTGTTTTCGACGGTTGGCCTTGTTCAAACAGGTCAGACTGTCGAGAGTTTGCACCTGGCCTTGGTAACTCTGGCCCCGGATGCAGACGGCATTCAAAAGCTTGCGGTCATTGACATTACCCTGCCCGAATCGCCCCGGCTCCTGAACAAAATTCCATTCCCCGAGGATATTATCGGTGGCCAATTGGGGTCGGTTGTTCACCGGTCTGATGGAATGCTGGAGCTGAATACGAGCCAGCACATCCTGTTGTTGGACACGCTGGCCATGGGCCAAACCAACACGCCACCAGACAAATTGCATCCGGCCATTGTCGGATTCATTCCCGCTGCTGGCGCGGCCACGCGTTCTGTAGCTCGCACCGACTACGGCCTGGGTGCAGTTGCCGAGGGCGGGCGGGGAGCACTAATTGTTTCCACGCCAACGCTTCAGTTCGTTCAGTTTCCAGAGGCCTCGGCACTGGTCAGCCCGAGCGAGTCGGTTGGCCAAACCGAGATGCTGGGTGCGTTGATGGAGAAGCTCCGGCCTGTGGCCACTGTCACTCCGGCGCGGCTGTGGACCAACCAGATCGCACAATCGGATTTGGTGCCACCGAATCCACGGGCACACTATTATGTGCTGCTGAGTCTGCCCGGAGCAGCAGGTCCACAACTCGAACTGACTTTTGAGTCACTTAACTGGGTGGGACAGCCACTGCCAAACAAGGGCGCCGGGTTCGCAAACGATCGTCGGACCGCGCCAGGCCGTCACCAAGCAATGGACTGCGGCTGGCCACCCAAGCGGCTACAAAGATGCGATTTTAACTGTGACGTACCACACCGACGGCAACGGAAACATCGAGCAGGTCGATCGACACGAAGACGGCGCGATCTACACGGATTTCTTCGAGTTTGACGATTTGGACAATCGCACTGCCGCTCGGGACAGTTTCGGTGAACTGTCCCGCTACGTTCCAAGGGCCGATGGCACTTGGCGCGAGGTAATCAACCCTCGCGGCAATCACACAAGCCTCGAACATTCAGCGTTGGGCGAACTGTTGCTGCAGCGGCGTGAGGACGGGATGGAAATGCGTTTCCGCCACAACGAACACCGTCAACTCACCTACGCAGGCGATCCAACGTCAGATTTCGTTCACCGATATGACAGTTACTTCCGTCTCGCCGAGCAGACGCTTCGCGATGGAAGCACGATTTCCCACGGCAAATTCGATCCACGGGACCTGCCACAAGAAATTCGAACGCCCGGCGGTGTAACGGAACAGCACTACGACCGCCTGAGACGATTGTGCACTCAGCGCGTCACTCACCAGGGGACAAGCTATGAGTGGCGGGCTGATTATGATGCTCTGGATCGCGCACGTGAGTTGACGTGGCAACAGGACGGCGGTCCGGAAAACACCTCGTCTTTCAGCTACGATCTTGCGTGGCCTTTGCTGAGCGCTCGATATCAGGAAGACGGCAAGGATTTTACCGTTGGCTACACTTATTACAACGATCTAAGTCGGCGGTCGATCTCATATCCTTCCGGTGTTGTTGTTACCGAAGAACGCGATGCTTCGGGGCGGCTGATCGGGCTGAGTGACGCCTCGGGTGTAATTTGGCGGGCGGAATCGTGGCAGGGTAATACGGAGCCCAAGCTGGTGCAAATTGGCCCCAATATCATGGCTGCGCATCAGTATGACGCTCGTGGCCGGCTCACAGGTAGCCGATACACCCGGCGTGACAACGGAGCAGTATTGGCCCACCTGCGCTACAGCTACGATCCGGCGGGTAATGTCGAAATTCGCCGGTTTGTTCACCGGGGCGCGATGCTCGAGAGTTTTGTCCATGACAAGGGCGAGCGGGTGAGCCGGGCTGCATTTGGCGTTTTATTGCTGACCGACGGCGGTTTCACACTGCCACAATATGAACGGAGTTACACCTATGAACAGACCGGGTTGGATTACCTGGTGTCCGTGGCTACGACTGGTCCGCTTGCAGCAACTGCCCCGGTTTTTGCCAGTGCATGGACGGCGCACGACGCGTTTTTGGCTCCTGCTGAGATCGATGGCTTCAGCTATCAGACCGACCCTGTTGGCAATCTGAAGCGAGTCCGACTCGCTGTAAGACCGGCCGGCGCACAACAAACACAAGCAATAGGCGCTACCTTGAGCCACAACGGCTTGGGGCAGCTCGTGAAAATCGAACGCGATGACGGTGTGGTGATTGAAAACAGGTTTCAACCCACAGGCCTGCGTCATGCCAAATGGATTAAAGAAAACGGACATAATTCGGAGCGCAGCTACGTCTATGACGAAGGCGGTCGATTGCTCGAGGAGTACGAGACGGTCAATTCAACCACCAGGTTGATAGGTAGATTCTATTACTTCTCGAGCGACGCTCCTGTTGCGGCGGATTTGTTGATCGGAAACGATCAACTGCGTCGGTTTTACTACATCAAGGATGTCGCGGAATCAGTGGTCGCCGTAGCCGATGCATCCGGCAAAGTAGTCGAGAGAATATCGTATGATACTTTCGGCCAGCCAGCAATCGAAGCCGCTGATACGGCTGCGCCTCGCATCAGGCGCATCTTGACCGGTCAGAACGCTGACTTGTTAATCGAGTTCTCGGAGCCTGTTTTGCCAGCCGTGCCGGACCCGGGACTGGCCACTGGAATTGTTCCTGTGAACCTCAGCGCCTCAGTCCTGGCACAGGCAATCACTGTTAGCACGGGCACGCCACCGGTCCAGGTGCCCGGGACCAATCAACTGCTGATCGAGCTGTCCGGATTTGCTCCTCGGTCTGTCATCCGGTTTGCGACGGGACAGATGGTAACCGGCCAGGTGCGTGTGATCCTCGCTGCCGGGACGTTGGCTGACGACTGGGGCAACTCGAATGCGGTCCAGAGCATTGTTTTCACCAACTCGAATCCGGCGTTGCCAGCCGGGACAGTCCTGTTCGAGGAAACGGCCGACACCGCGCCGTCAGTCGCGGCTCGCAGCACGGTTGGCTCGCCATTTCTATTTCAGGGTCAATACTTTGATTACGAAACAGGTCTGCTTTACCTGCGGGCAAGGTTTTATGACCCGTTCTCGGGCATGTTCCTCGAGCCCGATCCGTTGGGATATGAAGAAAGCGTCAACCATTACGCAACGTTTGCCAACAACCCGGTTAGCCGGCGCGCCCCATCCGGCCTCACCACCAATCCATTGGTATGGCTTGCACGCAAGCAGGTGCTTCAACGGAACCCGAATTTGCTCAACACCGTGGGGAATATGGATATTGACGCTCTTGTTCAAGCTGGCGGCTACCAAACTCGCCGGGCTCTTTTTGCCGACGTCTTCAGCAGAATGAAGAATGACCCTGCGCCTTTGCATAAGGAGCTTAGGGCTGCAGTGAGGCGTGGCGAGATTGAGCCCTATAAGGGCCGTTTGACGCCTTTCAAAGACAAGAATCGCTGGGAAGGTAGGGAGTTTGATGATGTGAGGGCGGAGCTTGATCTCAGGGGTTTTGTCAAGGTGAAGGATTCCCGAACGATTATGGTCAATGGCATGGCAAAGACCGATGGATGCGGTGGGAGCGAAATCTGGATGCGCATTCACGTGAGAGCCAAAGGTAGTATAACCGGCGCAGAGTGCGTGCGAATAGATGAGTTGGGGAATCCATGTCTTAATCCCAAACTGCGCGACCTCGAGCTGCCTGATGCCACGGTACCTGGCGGCAAGGTCAAAGTAATGGCGGGTGAAATCCCGCACTACCATGCGGAGTACGTAGAACGCGCTGGCGAATTCTGGGACTACCTCGAAACGGGCCTGCAAAAACCGAATCCAATGCATGGCCAGAAACATCCCGCATTTTCAGGGGGCAATGTGCCCGATACACGGGTGATGGTTTACGACACGCCGAGAACATACAACGATGCGGGAAAGTTGTTGATGCGCCGCGGACAAGCGCAGACGCCCGCAAAGTTCTTTGAGCGCAGCCATATTCGCGCGAAGCTAAACCTGCCCCCGAGCGCATATCTAACCCCATAATGAGCTTGAGATTGCCAATAACCACGAACAAAATAATTGCCCAGGGGTCTGCGATGCGGCAAAGCGTCATGCCTGCGAAGCGCGCAATTGTCGCGAAGGCGCCATTGGGTGGTAGCTACGTTCCGCCGCAGTGTAGCACTGCAAATCCGCTTTCCGGCTCGGGTGCAAGACAAATCAGGATTGATCGGCAGCCGAATTCAAGGTTGTTTTGGGCGCGTAACTGGGCGGTTCTGGGCACGTTCACATTGGTCATTTCGGTTCTGGGGTTGTTGAGCGGCACGGCGTGGTCTGCGCCATTGACCACACTCGAATACCGCATCTATGGCGTTGGGCTGCAGGTGAGCCCGCCTGCTTTGGCCATTCCAAAAGGCATAGCAGGGTCCATCATGGTCATGATAACCGGCGGGGAATCAGCGGAACTCATGGGCCGTGGGAGCTATGTCGAGGCCTTTTTGCGTGGGCCGGGCTTGCCTGAGCCGCGGCGGTTGGTCGGGGCAGTAAACCGACCGCTGATGTTGCCGCCGTTGAATCTTGCTGGTGATTACCAGCTTGATTCAATCCGGCTGGTGGATGCGAGCAGCGGCGCCACACGCATGGAAGGCTCGCCCGGTATCGTCCCAGTACGGGTATTTGATGAGGTCTTGATCAGCCGGGTCACCTCCCGGCCACTCACATACGAGGAGATACAGGAGAAGGGGATTGTTATCGATGAATCCAATTTCAGGGTTGTTGAGTTCGAAGTGGCCTTTGTGCTCGAAGGCCGCACAATTCGTGTATCATTCCCCGTGGTGGCACCGAAGTTCACTGAATCGGCCGAGTTGATCCCTGCAGCCGAACTCGAGGAAAAACTTGCTCAAGCTGCGGCACTGAACCGGCAGATCGCTGCCAGCACGGAGTTGCCGCCGGAATTCGAAGTTGCCCGGCTCGACCTTCAAGTCCAAGGAATCAATTTCCAGGCAGTTGATCTGGGCGCGGACGTGCCATTGGGTTTGAGCATTCCGCCGATTCCGGCGCTGATGGTGATTCCTGGCAACATAGGTTTTCTAAACCAGTTTTTCAGTGTGCAGGTGTTTACCGAGAATGCCGCGCCTGCCGACTCGGGCCTCACGGTTGACAACATCACTGCCACGGTGCACTTGCCGCCCGGGCCTGACCTTGTGCGGTCCACCAACTGGGCCGAGCCTGGCGATGATCCACTCCGATTCGCTAGGCAGCAAGGCGTGGGCTTGGATCAGACAGGACAGGCGGTCAAACCCGTTGTGCAGCCCGGCATGGACGGTGAATTGGGTACAGCAGATGACATTTCTCGTCTTCGGCCGGGCGAGGCCGGCAAGGCTGAATTCTTGGTCGAGGGTTTGCAGGAAGGTTTGCATGTCATTGACCTTGAACTCGAGGGGATGATGGAAGGGTTGGCTGCCGGCCCGGTGCGGATCAAAGGCAAGGCAGCGGGAAGTGTCTTGGTCCGCAACCCGCGCTTCTCGATGGCCTTTTCACATCCGCGCACAGTCAGGGCCGGGGAAAAGTTCGAGGCCAATGTCACCATCCTCAACACGGGGTTAAGTCGTGCGAATCTGCCTCAGGTGACGCTCAACGAGAACTCGATCAGCGGGGCGGTTCTCGAACAGGAAGGACAGCAGACCATCGAGCTTGGCAGCTTGCTGCCCGGTCAATCAGCAACGGCCACATTCCGACTGCGATCGCTGCGAACCGGCGCGGTGAGTTTCTCGAATTTGACCACAAGCCAGGACTCTTTGGTGGGCCGGTTCAGGCTGCGGCTGGGAGTGGATGAACGCGGCGTGGCACTTTCGCCCGACACGATAGGCATGCCCGACTACGTTAACGACCTGCCAAACGAGGTGTTGACCGCGGCCAATCGCGTTCTTGGACAGGCGCTGAGCGTGGCAACGGCTGCCCAATTGCCGCCCGGAGTGCTGCGGGTTGGCAGGTCGGTCATCACGCGCAGAGTGCTCGACCTTGCGGAGGCCGGCCAGCGTCTTCGTTACGGTGATGAGCCTCGTCGCGTACTGGCGGACCTGCTGCGTGACTGGCAGGGCGGACGCGACAGAAGTGACGGCTTTGACCAGATTCTACGTGAGACCGAGGCGGGCTGGGAATGGCGCCGGGCGCTCCTCGCCGCCATGGAATTGGCCGATGGGATGGACGGCACTGCGCGGCTCGAGGACCGCGCAGCCGATTATGCCGGCTTGGGACAACAGTTTGTGGTCGCAAGTGCAAACGCGGGCCAGTTATCGGTCCAGGTTGCCGATGCTGGCGTCAAAACGGCCACCAGCGAATCGAGTTCAGTGCCTTACGCGCTTGTTTATTCCGGGGACAGGGGTTCATGGGGTTGCATGCAATGGGATACGAACGCGGTTGTGATGTGGCGGTTTACGAACAATGTGCCTGTGGCTGAACTCGGTGTATTGCTTGTGGCAGGGGACGGTACAGCGCAACTGTTGCGCTGGTCAATTTCCAATCCTGATTTGGGGGCATCCTATTCGTTTGCGTTAGGGGACTCGAGTGGGTTGCTTCGAATTGATTTGCTTGGCGATGGCACGGTGGACCAGAGCCTGCCGGCCACGGTGACGGCTGTGCATGAATTGCCTCCGGCTGTGCTGGCGGTCGAACAGGACTTGTCGGTTAACGTGGGCCGACCACCCAATCCATGTATCGGACCGCCTTGGGCCAACTATGGGACGGTGCTGGCGGTTGTTTTCAGCAAGCCGGTGAGCCAAGCCAGCGCCGGCGATCCAACCGCTTACACGTTGTGGGCTGCGACAGGCAATGGTGCCCGAGCGCGTGCAGCAAGTGGATCGAGTATTTTGTCACTGTCCGACATCGGTGCGCCCAACGGCGCCAATTCGGTCCAAGTTCAACCTGGAGGTCGTGTGGCGTATCTCAACCTCCGCCAAGCTGTCAGCGCCATTGTCCCGCGTGAACTGTCCATAAGCGGTGTCACCGACATTCGCGGCAATTCTCTGCGAACGGCGAGCTGGCCAATTCGATCGATCGAGCCCGGCACCACAATACCGTTTGCGCGCGGTGTGGCAGTACGTGGCCGGGTGCTGAAAGGGGATGGCGCTCCGGCCATCGCCGTGCCGGTCACGCTCACCTACCACGACCGAGCAGCGGGTTTTACGGCCTGTGAACAGTGGACACGCCGGGTGAGCCAGGTCTGGACCGATTCAGGCGGCAATTTCCAGTTTGACTTTGTCATGGCCGGAATTCCCTGTTCGATCTCAGCTACTGACACCAGTGGTCTAAGCGAAGACGCAGCAGCGCTGGTTGCTGCAAGGTCAGCCGAAGGCCAGGTCCAGCGCGATTTGTTGCTTCAAGTCGCAACCAGCGCAGCCACGCGGGACACGTTGCTGGGTTGGTTTGCCGCCGGATCGATTCCCGAAGCCATCGCAAAGGTCGAGGGTTTGGACCGGGCGGTGTTGCGGGATACTGTGCCGCTGGGTTCGGCACGCGAGGGACAGACCGTGCCGGTGGCGCTTCGGTTCCGAGGTCGAGCCACGGTGGTTGGACAGGTGCTGAGTGCCGACGGTGTCACCCCTGTGCCACAGCCGGCGGTGAACCTGTTCCCCGACCCCGACTCTCGCGAACTTGGTCGTGGGTTGGCGGCTGATGCTGAAGGCCGGTTTGCATTCTACGGCGTGCCGTTGGGCGTTTATTCTGTGGAAGTCACGTCCACAGACAGACGCAAGCGAACGGTCAGCGGCCTGTTAGATACACCGGGCCAGGTGGCCAACCTGCTTGTTACCTTGCCAGACAACGTTACCCCTCGGGGCAGCCTCCGCGGCACAGTGTTTGAATCCGACAATCTCACGCCGCATGCTGGCGCGCGCGTTTTCATCGGCCAATACGAAGGCAACAAGGTGCGCGACGTGGTACGGATGATCGATGCCGGCGACGACGGGAACTGGCAGGCGAGCGATCTGCCCGTTGGCCGGTATGACGTGGTGGCGTTGTCATTTGACGGCCGGCGCAAGGGGATGCGCCTGGGTTACTTTGTGCAGCCAAACACAGTGGCGGTGGTGGACTTGGCTCTCGAGGGAACTACGCGCATATTCGGGCGCGTGCAATTCGAAGACGGGCGGCCTGCTGCCGGAGCGTTGGTGGCAGGCGGGTTGACCTTGGTGCGAGCCGATGACCAAGGCGGATTCGTTCTGGAGGGTGTGCCTACTGGACTACGGACCATCAGCGCGGGCTTGGAGCGTAATCCGGCTGCGGGCATTGATTTTCCAAGGCTTGGTTCAGCCTCGCTCAATGTTGTCAATGGCGTTGATAACTACGTCGTGGTGCGGTTGCGTGCCGCCGGGCGTATCTATGGGCGGGTGTTGGATGTTCGCGGCGCGCCGATCGGTGGCATTCGAGTGGCGATTCCAGTTGAAGGGGGCTTTTATTGGACCGACGCGGACGCCCAGGGCAACTACGTGTTCGAGGGCCCGGGTCTTGGTCGATACACCGTCAGTGCGCCTGCCAATGCAGTTTCGCCTCAACTGGACGTCAACCGGCTCAATGAACAAATCCGGTCTGGCAACGAAGATGAAATTCTCGCCGCCTTTGAAGAGGCCATCCGTGTGTTCATCGGCGCCGACGATCCCCTTATCACTGGCGAGCAACGCAATTTCCGGCCGGTGACATGGGGTTATACCGAAGCATGGCTGCAGTTCGACGGCCAATCAGTCCAAGCTAATATTCGCATGTTGCGCGAGGGGACTGTGGCAGGCCGCGTGCTCAATCACCAGGGCATCCCCATCGGCGCGCGAGTGCGGTTGACCGGGTTGGGGACGGACCTGACCGGCGCGCCAAAAATCACCATTCGCGGCGAACGCGACTCTGACCCTGCAACGGGATTGTTCATTTTTCCCGGCCAGTTGCTTGCAGGGCCGTGGACTGTGCAGGCCGCGTCGCCATTTTATGCAGCGATCGTTTCAACCAACGGACTCACAACCGACATCGAGCCGAATGTGACCAACGTTGTGTTGCAGTTCCCGCCCATCCGGGAAACCCATGGCAGACTAACAGGCCGCGTGTTCTACCCGGACGGGTCGCCAGTCGGAAAAGACGTGCGAGTGCGAATCGATATTTCGGCAGATTACGAGATTCGAACCGACCAGACCGGGTTCTTCGACACGCAAATCCGAGTGCCCGCGCGCGATTACCGTGTGGAAGCCATAGACGACCTGTCAGGCTTGAGAGGTCTGGGATACGTCAATGTGGCCGCAGGCATCACCAACCATGCCGAAGTCCACCTCCTGACTCGAAATTCCACGCTAAAGATTACTGTGCTGCGCGGCAACAACCTGCCTGCAACCGGCGCGCTGGTTGATTTGGAGCATGGCACGTACCCGTTCGAAGGACGCCTGACTGTCTTTGCCGACAACAACGGAGTGGCGCTGTTCACCGGGCTTTGGGAAGGACGCTACGCAGCGACGGCCTACTACCTCGAAGGCGCCACGCGCGTCTCGGCACGGGCTGGTGCCACGCTCGGCCCCGATCAGGCCGCTGAACTGACATTGCGTTTGGGCGGCACTGGAATCATCGAGGGCCGTTTTGTCAAAGTGGATGGGATGACGCCTGTGCATGGCGCCCAAGTCTCGGTCGGGAACCTCGGATTTGCTACAACTGACGCCGAAGGCTTGTTCAGGTTCGAAGGTGTGCCGGTGGGCACATACAAGCTTGTGACTTCGGATCCTGTTACGGGCGCATTCGCGTCCGGTTCGGCAACCGTTGCTTACGCCGACCAGGTTGTGAAAGTGGTTTTGGTCGAAGGCGCACGGGGCGACATCACCGGTTACGTGATCGACAGCTACGGCCAGGGCCACGTTCCAGGAGCCATCGTTCGAGTGAATTACTCGGATGGTTTGACGCCTTCGCGCCGGGTAACGACCGGACCAGATGGTCGGTTCAGTTTCCCCGGGTCACCCATGGGCAATTTCACGCTGCGAGCGCAAGACCGGTCGGTCGCAGAAGGCGGCACCGGCGCCAAGGGTTCAGCAAGCGGAACTCTCACCAGTGCAACGCCGGTCGTGTCAGTGAACATCCAATTGCAACCGCAGGGCAGCCTGCCAGTGCAAGTGGTGCGGCAGGACGGGTTGACCCCGGCAACGCACGCAACAGTGTTTGTGGACGGTCGGCAGCAGGATACAGATGAGCAGGGCACGGCCCGGTTCGACAACCTGCCTTTGGGCAATTACACCGTCATTGCCATGTCGCGAGTCGGCGGAGAGCTTCGGAACGCTGTTCGGCTCAGTGTTCCGGTAAGCCGGCAAGGGGCCAACCCGGTGGTGACTCTGAGGCTGCCTGGCGTAGGAGTGGTGGGCGGGGTTGTGATGGGCAGCGACGGCGTCACGCCCGTGGGCGGGGCTGAAGTGGTCATCACGTTCCAAGGGCCGGTTTTCGGCGGGCAGTCTATGGCGGCCGTAACAAGTGGTGACGGTCGGTTCAGTTTCACTGACGTGCCTGTCGGTCCATACCGTGTGATCGCAGCGAGTGTGTCCCTTGCGGCTTCGCTGGTGGGCAGCATTGGCGAGGGCGGCGAGGTTGACGAATTGACAATGCGGCTTGGTGACAGCGGCTCGATCATGGGCCGCCTTGTGCGTGCTGACGGCGTTACGCCGGTTGAAGGCGTCGAAGTGCTGCTGAGCTATGCGTCGCAGACCGCAAACCCCGGCCGGGCTTTTGTAAGGTCAGACCATGTTGGTGGTTTTGTTTTCACCAACATTCCGCTGGGACGTTTCCAGCTCGAGGCGGTGGCCCCAGCTTTTGGCGGCTTGATCAAATACTCTGGCGAACTAACCGCCAACGGCCAGGTGCTTGATTTGGGCGCGTTGCTGTTTGATGAGGATTTCCCGGTTGTGGTAGCAGTGCGTCCGCCAAATTCAGCGGCACAGGTGCCTGCCACAACCGTCGTTGAATTGGAATTCAGTGAGGCGTTGGAAGCCAGCTCGGTGAACTCTGAAGGACTCTTCCTCAGGAATGTTGCCACTGGCCAGCGAGTGAAAGCGACCCTGTCGCTGCTTGCTGACAACGGGGTGCATCGCCTGGTGCGGCTCGCACCCACGGTGGCACTTGCCAGCGAGCAGGTTTATGAAGTCGTAGTGGTTGCAGGGGACGTGCTAAGCCCAAGCGGCGCGGTCATTGGAACAGGACCACGCGACCTTGTCGGACGTCCCATGCCGTCGGCGTTCTTGTCGAGATTCCGAACAGCCGACAACGACCCGCCCTTGCTGCTGTCAATCTTCCCAAGCAATAACGCAGTTCAGATTGATCCGAGGGCAGTGCCGCGGCTTTCATTCAACGAGGCACTGCGGCCCACTGGATTCAGTTTTACACTCGTTGGACCAGATGGGCCAGTGGACGGTGCAGGAGCGGTGGGCGTGGATGGGCGGGTGCTGAGTTTTGTCCCGGCTGATCTGCTGAAGCCCAACGCCTCCTATACGCTCACAGTGAGCAACGTGTTTGACCTCGCAGGCAACCGCGCAACGGGCGAGCCCTTTGTAGCGACGTTCGCAACTTTGGATA
>JARYMD010000600.1 GCA_029907285.1 Verrucomicrobiota bacterium
CGTGTCTGTCCCCATATCGGCATCCGATGGGTTCCTCCGCAGACTTCGGCAACGACGGATTGCAACAGGGGACGATTTGCCCGCCGCCCCACAATCAGGGGACAAAACCCAAACAAAGTGCCTGGCACTTTATCCAACTCACCTCCGAACATCGCGCTGTTGTAAGCGCCTTGCTTGCTGCCAAAGAAACAGATACAGAGAAACTGACCGAACTCGCAGCCTGAAAATCTCCGCCAATATGAACGACTTTGCAGCATAATGATATACCCTGAACAGCCTGCGAAACGGGTGTCTTCAAGTGGTCAAGGAATATGCGGGCCCCGGAAATCTAGACGCGTGAGCAGACCAGGACGTCCAAAACTCCATTCAACGGGGCAGGCCACCGGCCGAGGGCGCCAAGCGGGAGTTCGGCATTATGCAACCGAACGCCCGGCCAGTCCGAGGGGAAACCTTACTGAATCAGTACCTTGCCATTACAACGTACCTGGCTTCAGCAGGTTTCTGAATGCGAATCCATTCCTTGGCAGGATCAAGGTCGGTCCATTGAGCGTCGTTCACCATGGCCGACTGCAACGGCTTTTTCTCAGGGTGCCGAATCCGAACCATAATCGTCGATGGCCGCCTGTCACTCAGAAACTCAATCGACGCCGTGATCAATCCGGTTGCTGAAGCGCTGGAAATGCGCAGGTTCACAGGGCCGAAATAAGTTGGCGCGCCAGCGACAACGATTTGCTTTCCATCAGCCAGCCATGGTCGTGGCACTGCTTGTCCAATGAATAAAGTTCCATCGCCGCGCAATTCGCTCAGCAACATGTTGCGGTACAGCTCGAACCATGCGCCGTCCGTGCTCGGCGGCATGTAGTATTGGCCCCAAGCCCACCGATGTTCCAGCGGTGTCAACTGATTGTGCGAAAAAGCACACGCTATCATGCTGTAAAAGGTGCGAATGGCGGCTTCTGGCTCGTCTCGGAGCAGGTACACCGTTCCCTGCTGATTATAAACCGGCTCGTTTGCCATGCTCCATTGGTTCAAAAACAGATTGTCCTCGTGATCGTTCAACATCGCAGCAGCCAGCCAGCCATGAGGGTCAACAGCCGTCAGCCTCGCCAAATGCAGCGGCCCCGTGTCCACATCAGTTGGATACCATTGCTCAACAAGGCGCCGCGGCTCCGCCGCGTCCGAAGGCACATGGTTGATCCATGATCCATCTTCAAGTTGAACAACGGGAGCTTTGACGCTGGCACGCGCAAATTCGCGTCCCACACAATCCCGCAGCAGTTCCGCAACCGATTCTGCCTCCTCTGCCCTGGGGTGGCCATGAGCTTCTAGTGCACTCCCGAATTTCTTCAGCCCTGCCACGTAGTATGCGTTCA
>JARYMD010000601.1 GCA_029907285.1 Verrucomicrobiota bacterium
TGGCAATCCAAGCCCCTCGTATTCCCGAGCGATCTTGACAACCAATCGGAGGTTGGCGCGAATCATGTGCTCGCGGGCTTGAGAATCGCCCTTTTTGATCTTGGCTGCCAGTTCGTTCTCCTGCTCGATTGTGAGCAGGTCAACTTCAGCCATTTCGCGGAGGTAGCGCTGGAGAGCGTCCTCTGTCCCCTGCCATGTTGGGCGCGGCTCGGGTTCGGTGATCTCTGTGATGGCGGGGGCGACGCGGTTTACGGGTTCTTGGTGCCGATGACGGGTTGGCGTCTTGGAGCTCTTTGCTGGGCTCTTTGTGGCCTTTTGGCGTCGGCTTGATTTAGGTGTTGTTCGCATAACGATCCTGTTCGCGTTCACTTTTAATAAGAACTATTCTAATTCCATTTTGGTGTCAACATCTTTTTTAGAATTATTATTAGCACCATTCTAACTACCGAACCCGCCAGCTCCACACACACACCAGCTGCCAAGCTCATGCACCCCCCCACGCCATCTGCACCGTTCTCACCGCGCCCAAAGACCCAGACTTCCTGATTCCACCGCACGGTCATCCTCTAGCCGGAATTTCCAATACGACCATTACCCAGAACTCAGCCTGATTACGGAGGGCTCACGTCTGAAAGCCTCGCTGTGAGGACCAGGAAAAGCTCGCCGCTCTTCCATGACCTCATTCGGTCTTTGGCCAGTGCCCTTGCCAACTATCGGGTATGGTTTTAGTCCGCATGTTTCGGAGCGCGGCCGTCCTCGCCCGCATCAATCCGACGACCAATCGTAAAGAAGTTTCGATGACACGAACCCGGCGCCCGAACATTCACCGGTCGTGGGCGGGCAAGAATGCCCGCGCTCCCGCAACGCGTTGGAAAGAGCAATCGCGCTAGGAGGAGTGCAGTCGCGGTATCGCGACAGGGGCCAACGACCCCGCAACGCGTTGGAAAGAGCAATCGCGCCAGGAGCGCGGCCGTCCTCGGCCGAGAACCAGAAGCAAACACAGAGTTGGTCCAGGAAATCGCAACGCCTGACAAGACC
>JARYMD010000602.1 GCA_029907285.1 Verrucomicrobiota bacterium
GTTCACCGTCGGAGCCCACTCGACTGTTGCCCTGCTCCCAGGCTTGAGCCCGCTACACACCAGTTCCCCGTTCGAACCCAGTGATTCGATTACGACACCCTGCCCGTGACCCTGCCGATGCGCCAAGCCCAAGACCATCCCTGCGATCACCGCCGCGCTTATCTTCCTTATCATCGTCATGGTTCTCCTTTCTTAACATCAGCCTGGGGCATTTTCGGACCGCAAAGCTCGATCTCTACCCACTATAATGCCGGAAGAAGCATGTTTATCCTGAGACCACTTCGCCTCTATTTTGGCAAGAGTGCGGGCTGAGGTGTTTCAGTTTTGCTTCTCACCCGGCACGGCAGGTTAGCGGGCCTCCGAGCC
Source organism: Verrucomicrobiota bacterium (assembly GCA_029907285.1). GTDB lineage: Bacteria > Verrucomicrobiota > Verrucomicrobiia > Limisphaerales > J093 > JAAYVR01. The sequence continues at coordinate 367 of JARYMD010000602.1, forward strand.
AACCGTTCTTTGCCTGTACTATCGTTTACGCCATTCCAGGCTGAATCTTGCACCACACCACAAACCATTATCGGTGATGAAATCAATGCCATATCGTGTCTGTCGCTTTATCGCGTCACTCGTGCCGGATAAGGAAAAGCTCACCGTTTCTTCCCGGCCTGATGGGTCCTAGAGTGGTGCCACAAATTACCACCAGATCATGGTTTAGCCCCGCGTGTTTTGCAGAACGGCGAGTTCTTGAGACCAGAGGCAGGACCAGAACCTTGCTTTTATTGAGGCTTCCGCACTTCTGCCTGCGGCGTCGTTTCCTGACAGAGCGCCAATGGATCAAGGCCGCTCGGGCTATTACGTTAGGCAACAGCCGGTGTTGCCGTGTTGGAAACAGTTGGCGGGAGCTCAGGCCCGTAGGGCCGGCATATTTGTAGTGGGGAGGACAGTACACCGGACAAGC
>JARYMD010000603.1 GCA_029907285.1 Verrucomicrobiota bacterium
CTGGCTGCTGGGGTTTCGGGACATCACCAACGCCACCAACGAGCGCACCGCCATCTTCAGTTTCTTGCCCAGGGCGGGGGTCAATCACAAAGCTCCCCTGCTTTTCACGACCTCGGCCGATAGGTTGGAGCTTTGCCTCGTGGCGAACTTGAACAGCTTGGTCTTCGATTTTGTTTCACGCCAGAAGGTAGGTGGAACAAGCCTTGGATTCTTCATCCTAAAGCAGCTCCCCGTTCTTCCGCCTTAGTCTTACGGGCCTGAGGACGTGGCGTATGTGGGGGCGCGGGTGTTGGAGCTGGTTTATACGGCGGAGGACCTGCGGCCGCTCGCCGAGGACTTGAAGACGCGGAGACGCGGAGACGGGCGACAATCTCCGTGTCTCCGCGTCTCCCCTCTCCGCGTCTTTTCCAATTCCCGACCATCCCTTCCCCTGGGACGACGCCCGCCGCGCCCAACTGCGGGCCGAACTGGACGCTTGGTTCGCCCGCGCCTATGGCTTGTCCCGCAAACAGCTCCGCTACATCCTCGACCCGGCTGACCTCACCCCGCGCGAGCTGGAAAACATCCTGGATCCGTGGGAGGAAGTGGCCGACCCGCTGGACGCCGCCGGTTACGCCGCCCGTTGTGCGGCCAGCGACTGCCCGGGCGAAACCTTCCGTGTGCTCAAGGAAAAGGAGCTGGCCCGGTTCGGCGAATACCGCACACGCCGGCT
>JARYMD010000604.1 GCA_029907285.1 Verrucomicrobiota bacterium
CGCCCAGCAGCGGAAAACCCATGCCGCAATGGTTGCCTGCCAGGCAGGTTATCTTCGCGTAGCGCATTCCACGCCAGGCGAACCACGGTCCAGGCCAGCGACCCGGCCCGGGGTCCGTCGCGGGCGGTGACCACGGGCCAGACACCTACGCCATCACGTCCCCGGCCTGCAAGGGGCCTGCTCAGGCGAGGCCCCACGCCGGGGTGACGCCAACTATCAGCCCCAGCGCTCAAGTTCCCTTGTCAAAGTTCAATCCATCCGCGGCTAACGACCAAGCTCACCTGCCGCTATGGAGCGCAGCGGAATAGCGGTCAGGTGAAGCGCCTTGTTAGGCACGGCCTTACATTTAGTCCAATGGACGTCAATTCTATTGACATAATTCGTATTGACTCGCTCGTCTCATTGTATTTCGTTTCATTATGTAGATTTCCCGCTGCCCTTCATTAGCAGTGCAGCAAGAAGGCCCAATATGAACCCCCCAGCCGCTGTCAGAAACAAGAGCACGACTGCTGATATTTCTGCACTAAACCAGAGAAAACGCATATGAACGGGGGCCCTGTTCTGGATAATAAGCACCACCAGTGCAACAGCGAACACAAATAGCAACACTAACTTGACTTTGTTCATTGATAATCACTCCTTTCTACTTGT
>JARYMD010000605.1 GCA_029907285.1 Verrucomicrobiota bacterium
GCCCCAGGTAATGAGCCAAATTATTGAGAGTAAGGGCTGAAAGCCCGGGCTAATTCGGAGTTGCGGAGGCCGGAGTTCCGGCTACATCACAAGTTACCTTTCCGCGTTTTTCGGGTATTTCGTGGTTCAACGCTCAACGTGCAACGTGGAACCGTCAGCGTTGAAATGGAGTGGAATTCGAAATGGGCCCAGGCGGATAGTTTTCTTGCACATCCGTGTCATCCGTGCCATCCGTGATCAAGAAGCTAAAGAAGGATAAGATGAAGCCGCTCAACCGCGGATTTCGCGGATTACACGGATATCCAAGGCCTGTTATCGTGCTAATTCTATGGAGCGCAGCTCTGTGTTTGTTCGTGAATTTGCATTGAGTCCCCCACAGATTTCGTCAGCCACAGATTATCTTGCTGGGCCAATCTGTGGGTGATGTCGAATCGAGACCGTGGACCATGGACCTAGCGACAAAGGTTGATCGTCCAAGAACAGAGGGCTCCGGAAAGTGGGAAATGCACGTTGAATTGGAGAAAATAGCAGATAAACTGCGCCCGATCTTGGAGGCGCACGGTGTCCTGAGGGCGATTGTGTTCGGGTCGATGGCTCGGGGCGAGTGTGCAGCATAGCGACCTGGACCTGATAGTTGTG
>JARYMD010000606.1 GCA_029907285.1 Verrucomicrobiota bacterium
TGCCTTACACAACAGGAACCAGCGTGACACAAACGCGTGACTGCGGGGGAATGGAGGGCATAGGGATGAGGTGGTGGACCACAGACCGGAGACCATAGACCATAGACCATGGACCATAGACCGGAGACCGGAAAGAGGAGATGCGAGAGAGGAGGCAGGGGACAGGGGGCAGGGGGCAGATCAGTATCAGTAAGGTGTGAAAGGCGGCGCTGAGGGGGAGTTTCGCCAGAAAAGTTGAAACGAGCAGAGGCGTTTCCGTGTATTATATCAGCAAACAAACATTGCACTATGTTTCGATTCTTTACTGCCGTGTTGGATAATCTGCGCGAACATCGCAAAGCGTCTGATCGCTCACCAGTTCTGCCTCTGACAGCTTCAGTCAACGATCCAGACTTTATTCAGTCTCGGGCGACGAAATTGCCATGGACAGCGCGGCGCGACAGAACGCTTTCCATGACACTGGCGGCAATGTTGTGCCGCGGTCGTTCGGTTGCACCTGCGCCGCGCGGTGGAACAGGAGGCTGGATTTTTCTGGCGAGCGCTCTCGTAGTGGGATTTCAGGCGCTCAGCGCAGCAGCCGGTCAGGAGTGCGTTGAAGAGCAGCACACGATTTACCCGCTGGCACCCG
>JARYMD010000607.1 GCA_029907285.1 Verrucomicrobiota bacterium
CCCGCTGCTCGGCTCGGTGAACGACGTCATCTTGGTAGCGTCCCCGCCGCCCGAAAGGCGAGTATAGATCTGCTCCAGGGTATACATCTGGGATGCTGAGTCGGTCGGCCCCACGCTGGGGTTCAGGTTGCCGGCCAATACGATGCCCGCGGTCGCCAACAGCAGGCCCACGAGCACACCACCCATACCCATCCACATCGTCTTGTTACGCATTGCAAACCTCCTCTAGTTAGTTTTTGGGATTCTGATTTCAACTTACGTTCGTGGTGCAAGTTTCAGTATCAAAGACCATCCTTAGCATGTGTGCGCCAGGGACACCAGCGCGCGCGCCGCCCAACGGCCTGCGCATCACCTGCGGCGAGCCGAGCGCAGCGAGGCGAAGCCGTCAGGTGGATGCGCGTGTTAGCCTGCACTATGTTGGCTTTTCTGTTTTAACAAAATGAAAGTTGCCATCAGTACACCTAATTATCCCAATTGTAGGAAGTACAAGTTCATCTCCTTCTTTCAAAGAATTGAGCGTATCACCGTAAAGTGATAGGATAGCTTCCGCTCGGCGTTTGGTGATTCCGAATTCCTGTGCCATGACGGCAGGATCAGAAAAATCGCCTTTCTTT
>JARYMD010000608.1 GCA_029907285.1 Verrucomicrobiota bacterium
TGTATACCCCCTCTTCATTCTTTTGATGAGTAAATGAGCAGATGGGTATATGGGGTATCCTCATCAACCCATTCTCTCATGCACTCATGTATAGGCTCTCTCAGCCTTTGATCGATCCAAGGGGAATGATCTTTGCCACGAGGCGAGCAATACCGGCCCTGTGAACAACATTGACAACCTTGGATACATCCTTGTATGATTCGGGCGCCTCTTCTGCAAGGGTCCCCCTGCTCGCAGCCTGAACATAAATTCCCCTTGTTTCCATTTCCTTAAAAATGGAGCGGCCCTTTGATGCCTTGATTGCCTGAGACCTGCTCATGACGCGACCGGCGCCGTGGCAGGTGCTCCCGAAAGTCTCCTCCATTGCTTTTTGTGTCCCGCAGAGCACATAGGAGGCCCTGCCCATATCGCCAGGAATAAGAACCGGCTGACCAACGGCCCTGAAACGTTCCGGTACTGCCGGGTTCCCTGGCGCGAAGGACCTGGTTGCGCCTTTCCGGTGAACGCAGACCTCGGTCTCAGTGTTGTTGACCATATGTTTTTCCATCTTCGCGATGTTGTGGCATACATCGTACACCAGAGA
>JARYMD010000609.1 GCA_029907285.1 Verrucomicrobiota bacterium
GGTTGAATCGACTCGAAGCACTGGTGCATCTGCCAAAGCTGTTTAACGGGACTCATCCGACTCATCCAAAAGTCCGCTATTTCAGCGGTGCTCGATTGGAGGTTGACTCCGAACCAAAGGCTCCGCTGGCAATCGACGGGGACGTGGTCGGATTCACTCCAGCAACGCTGACGATTCGGCCGGGGTCGTTGCCTGTGCTGGTGCCGTTTTCGCCCGTTGCGTGACAGGAAGACCGGGAACGCCCAAGCACGTTTGAGTTGGATTGCTGGATTACACTGCTCGCGGCACTTTGCGCACACGCGCAAAAGGCCACGGAGAAATTGACCAAACTTGCAGCCTGAAAATCTTCGCGGTTCAAATTGGTGCAGGAGCCGGTGAGGTGAGGCCCGGTGGAAGTTTGGGCGGCAAAGGCTTTGGAATCTCGGGCAGCGGTGTTGCGGCCTGGGCGCCGGTCGGCGGGCCTGTCTTGGCCTCGGCTGGTGTTGGTGTGAGTTTGCCGGTTCGGATTATCTCCTCGACCTGATTGCCATCGAGCGTTTCGTACTCGAGCAATGATTCAGCGATCAACTGAAGCTTGTC
>JARYMD010000060.1 GCA_029907285.1 Verrucomicrobiota bacterium
CATCCAGCGATCGTCGAACAAGCCATTGCCGCCCAGCCATTGCACGCCAGTGGCGCTTTTGCCGTCGGGGGTTTTGCCGGGGAAATGCTGCAATCCGAGTGCGCTGACTCGCAACGCTTCGGCGTGTCCGTCTGCGAACCCGCCGATGCAGCGTTTCAAGTGGCGTCCAACCGGCCTTTGTGGGTCGTCGTTGTACCAGCCCCGGTTGGTCGGGACACGCCAGTAAAGCGACTGTTGTTTTGGCACCTCGACCCACCTGTCCGGGTCGCGTTCGAGCTGGTTGCTGATCAGGCCGGAATCAACAAAGGGCACTTTTTTGGACAGGTTTTTCATAGTGCCGAGTTTTGGCATCCACTCGGAGGACCATGCTGACAGCTCAGGGTGGCTGAGGGCGACGCCGAGGCCGCCCGGGCCGCCGGCCGTGCTGTTGACGCCGCCTTTGATTGACGGGCAGACGGTCACGTTCGTCCCCTGCAGGTAAGGCCTGAACAGGTCAACCCACCATGTCACGCCGCCCGGGTAAAGCGCGCCCTGAGGCGCTGGCGCAAACAGATAGAGTGTCACGACCTCATCGTTGTGGTCGTCGGCGTACATCAAGTAACTCAATGACATCTGTTTGACATTGCTCATGCACTTGATGGACTTGGCCTTTTCCTTGGCGCGGGACAGCGCAGGGAGAAGCATCCCGGCGAGAATTGCAATAATGGCTATGACAACGAGCAGTTCGATCAACGTGAAAGCGCGCTGGCAGCCTGTCCTGGTGGTGCGAAACCTTGCGTCACATGTCTGCGTTTTCATAGGCAGCCCGACTCGGGCGCAAAGGCCTGGGGAATGCGCCCTCGAATCGGTGACCAAACTTATCAGCAGGACGCAGGGCAGACCAGACAAAAAAAGTCTGTTCCGTGGTTTTTTGCTCAGCCCGTCAAAAAACGTTCATTATTGACCAAACACGGGTTAGCGAACTTGCTGTGTCAACACTACCAGTATCACCGTCGTGTGAGAGAAGGATGATTGTGAGGCCAATGTGAAAGTGTGGTCGGACATCCTCAAGCCCATCGGGCGGTTTTGGCCGGTGCGGCTGTATTATGGCGACTCTGCAGTTTTCAGGGTGCCGATCGTCACCAAGCTGGTTCTCAGTTTCCTGCTAATAATCGTCCTGACCAGCATAACTTTCAGCATCGTGGGGACGCAGGTGATCGCGGCGCGCGTTGTCGGCGAAGCCCAGGCGAAGGTTCAAACCGACCTGAACGCGGCGCGCGAAATCCTGTTGAACAAGCTAACGTCCGTCAACGACGTTGTCCGGCTCACAGCCGACAGGTATCTCCTCATGAGCGCAATGCTGTCCGGGGACAGCCGGCAGGTCGGGGAAACCCTCATGCGCATCCGTGAACGTGAAAAGCTGGATGTTCTGACGGTTACTGACAAGAACGGGCGCGTGATACTCAGGACCAGCAACCCCAGCGTGGTGGGTGATGACAAGTCCGGCGACGAATTCGTGCGAGTGGCGATACAACGCCGGCAGCCGGTGGCAGCGGTTTGCCTCGTGCCCGGTGAAGACCTTCAACGCGAGTCGCCTGTTCTTGCCCAACGGGCCTACTTCAAGTTCATCCCGACGCCGATGGCACGGCACAGGGATGAAACCGAGGAAACAGCCGGCATGATGATCAAGGCGGCAGCGCCGGTTCTTGACGTTGAGAACAATCTTATGGGCGTGATTTACGGCGGTGTGCTGCTGAACCGGAATTTCGAGATAGTGGACAAGATCAAAGCCACTGTTTTCCAGAACCTCGAGTACAAAGGGAAAGAGATCGGAACGGCAACCTTGATGCTGGGTGACCTCAGGATTGCCACAAACGTGCGGAACCAGGACGGGTCCAGAGCGGTTGGGACGCGCGTTTCGGAGGACGTTTACAACCGGGTTATCAAACGCGGCGAGCCGTTTGTGGGACGCGCGTTTGTCGTGAATCACTGGTACATTACCGCCTATGAGCCGATCCGTGATCTCGGCGGGCGCATAATCGGGATTCTGTATGTTGGCTTGCTCGAACAGAAATACGTGGATTTGCGCCACCGGACGGTGGTCGTTTTCTTGACGATTACGCTGTTCGGGGCCGTGGCAACTTTTACAATTGCCTATTTCATCTCAAGGAAGATTTCGGCTTCCGTGAAAAAACTCGCATTTGCCTCTGAGCGGCTTGCTCACGGCGACCTCGACGTGCGCGTCGAGATCAAGTCACACGACGAGGTGCACGAACTGGCGGAGGCGTTCAACTTCATGGCGGAGGCGCTGAGGAAGCGCGACGATAAACTGCGCGAGTTCACCACGCGCAGGATCATGGAATCAGAACGGCTCGCGCACATCGGGCAGTTGGCTGCAGGCATCGCTCACGAAATCAACAATCCGCTGACAGGGATAGTCACTTACGCGCACCTGCTCCTTGAAAGGGCAAAGGCCGACAATGGCACGCGCGAGTTTCTCGAAAAAATCGTCAAGCAAGCCGACCGCTGCCGCGACATAATTCGGGGCTTGCTGGATTTTGCCCGCCAGCGAAAACCTGACAAGCGCCCGTCCAGCGTGAACAGAGTTCTGGAAGAATGCATTTCGTTGGTGGAAAACCAGGCGCTTTTCCACAACATACGAATAACCAGAAACCTCGCCTCTGACCTGCCCAAGATGTTCATGGACCCGTCACAGATTCAGCAGGTGTTCATGAACATGATCATCAATGCAGCCGAAGCGATGAACGGCAACGGCGAATTGAAACTGACAACCCGGCATCTGCCGGCCGATGGCGTGGTCGAAATCCAGTTCAGTGACACCGGCCACGGCATCTCGGAAGAGGACCTTGACCGGATATTCGACCCGTTTTTCACAACCAAAGAGGTCGGCCACGGAACCGGGCTGGGCCTCGCCATCAGTTACGGAATCATAAAGGAACACAAAGGCACAATCACGGTCGAAAGCCAGGTCGGCAAAGGAACAACCTTCACTATACGCTTGCCTGTTTCAGGCTTGCAGGAAACCATTTCGCGTGCGCCCGAAGCATAAAATCTTGGTGATTGACGACGAGGAAGTCGTCCTCGACTCGTGCACTCAGGTGCTGAGCGCTGGGGACTGCCATGTGGCGACCGCCCCTAACGGCACAGACGGGTTGAAGCTGGTCGAAACCTTCGAGCCCGAACTGGTTTTTATTGATCTCAAGATGCAGGGTTTGTCCGGATTCGAAGTGTTGGAACGGCTCAGAACGAACCACCCGGAAATCGAAGCCATTGTTATCACAGGCTATGCGACGGTCAGCTCGGCGATCGAAGCGATGAAAAAGGGCGCTTTCGATTTCCTGCCAAAGCCGTTTACCCCCGAAGAATTGAGGTTGATCACCCGCCGCGCGCTCGAGCACCGCGAGCTTGCCCGGCAAGCAGCAGCCCTAAGGCGCGAAAAGGAGATGCTCCGCGAAAACTTCGCCGCCATCGTTTCCCACGAGCTCAAGTCGCCTCTCGGCGCCATTCAACAGAACCTGTACGCGCTGATTGACGAGTTGGGCGACAAACTGTCCGACGAGCAGAAGGACCGGCTCGTGCGGCTGAAGAAACGTGTGGACGACCTGCTGAATCTCATTCATTCTTGGCTGCGGGTTTTCTCTGTGGACCTGAGCAAATTGAAGGAAAACTTCAGGCCGCTCGAACTTGCAACGGTCGTGGCCAGAGCAGTGGACATCGCCCATCAACATGCCATTCGCAAGTCGGTCGAGATAGAAGTGGCCATTCCGGGAGACCTGCCCATGGTGTCGGGCGACGAGGGCAGCTTGACCGAAGTCTTGGTCAACCTTTTGAACAATGCTGTAAAATACTCGTTCGCGAACAGCAAAGTCACTGTCCGCGCCGGAACTCAGGACGGCGAGGTTTTTCTTTCGGTGATTGACACTGGCGTTGGGATAGCAAAGGAAGATTTGGAGCATCTTTTCCAGGATTTCGGGCGTGGCCGCAAACAGCCCGAGGGGGCTGAGGGCTGCGGTCTCGGGCTGGCAATCAGCAAACGCATAGTCGAGGTGCACGGCGGATCAATAGAAGTGCAAAGCGAGCCGGGGAAAGGTTCGGCCTTTACTGTGCGCCTGCCTGTTGCGCGAGCAGATATGGACGTCGTTACCAACCCATCAACAGGAAGTCAGACATGAACCAAACAAAAAAACTCCTTATTATCGATGATGACCCGGACTTTGTTGCCGGCATGAAATCGATCCTCGTCAAAGCAAACTATGAGGTGGATGTTGCCTATAATCCGAAGGACGGATTGCAGGCACTGCAAACCAAGCCTTATGATCTTCTTTTGCTGGATATCATGATGGGACGCGGGGCAGAAGGAATCATGATAGCCCGGAAGCTCGGTAAAGACCCAAAACTGCGCAATCTGCCTGTTCTGATCATCACCGGCATCAGGGAACAAATGGCGTTTCTCTTCCCCGGCCAGGCGGTGCACCCGCATTTCGTGGCCGTCGATGAACTGGTGGAGAAACCCGTCGAACCAAAACTGCTTCTGGAAAAGGTCGAAGCCCTGCTCAAGACTGCCGAGGCACGCAAAGGTCAGTCCAAATGAACGCAACAGCGGAAACATCTGTTACAGCCACCACGGCGCCGCCGGAGGATCGGATTCCTTTTGTCGAGGAGATCAAGAACCTCCTGTATGCGTCGAAGGGAAACCCTATCAGCACCTGCATCCAATGCGGCACCTGCTCGGCGACCTGTCCGGTCGCTTCCGGCGGGTTCATGGACAACTCGCCGCGCAGGATCATTGCCCTGATCCGGTCGGGCTTCAAGGAACAGGTGCTGAAGTCGAATACCTTCTGGTACTGCGCGTCATGTTACCAGTGCACGGTCAGGTGCCCGCGCGGCATTGACATCGCCGAGCTCATGTACGGGCTCAAACGGTTCACCGTTTGGCGGACCGAACATCAGGAAGGCCTGATAGGGCCGACCTTCTCAGAGACGTTCGTGAAGATGATCATGCGGACCGGCAGGTCGTATGAGCCCGTCCTTGCCACCACATATCTGTTTACCTACGGCCTTCCAGAAATGATACTGGAAGCCCAGACAGCCACCAGTTTGATGCTCAAAGGCCGCCTGCCGCTGCTCCCGGCGCGAATCAAGCGGCTCGAGAACTTCAAGCGCATGATACGACACATCATACCCCTCGGAGACAAAGAATGAAGAAATACGCATATTTTCCCGGCTGTTCGCTCGAGAAAATGGCGCACAGCTATCACATGTCCGCGCTCGAGACAACCCGGGCGCTCGGAATCGAGCTCAAGGAACTCGAGGATTGGAATTGCTGTGGTGCGACCGCCTATTTCCATGTGGACGAACTGCTGGCGTTCACGCTGTGCGCGCGCAATCTCGCCATGGCCGAAAAGGAGAAGCTGGACCTCGTTGCGCCATGCAGCGGCTGTTACAAGAACATGTATTTTACGCGGGAGCACTTGAAACATGACGCTGGTCTGGCGGAGCACATCAACGAAGCCCTCTCAGAAGACAACCTGCACTATGCAGGAACTTCGTCGGTGCGGCATCTGATCGAGGTGTTCGTGCAGGACGTTGGTTTTGACGCGATCAAGGCCAAGGTCATCAAACCGTTGAAAGGTCTCAGGGTCGCCCCCTACTACGGATGCCAGATTCTTCGCCCGCGAAAGGCGAAGGAAGACGTCGAACAACCGCGTTTTTTTGAGGACTTGATTTCGGCAATAGGCGCCGAGCCGGTGGATTACCTGCTTCGGCTGAGCTGTTGCAGCGGTGCGCTGATAATTACGAACAGGCGCGCGGCGCTCAGCATGGTGCGCAATTTGCTCGAATGCGCCGTCCGTTCCAAGGCGGCGATCATCGCGACGGCATGTCCGCTGTGCCAGGTCAACCTTGAGTGCTATCAGAAACAGGTTAACCGCGAGTTCGGCACGGACCTGAACGTGCCGGTTGTCTATTTCACGCAATTGGTTGGTTTGGCGCTCGGCATCCCGCCCAAACGCCTTGGCATAGGGTCCGAGTTGGTCGCTGTCATGCCGGCCATTGCCGATGCAATTGAATCTGAACCCGCGCTCACAAAGTGAATGAACGATGCCTATGAACATATTCGTTGTTCTGAAAATGGTGCCGGACACGGTCGAAGAACTGAACGTGTCGCAGGACGGCAAATCGCTGGATTCGGAATTCTTGAGGTTCAAGCTCAATGACCCGGACGAGCATGCTCTCGAACAGGCTTTGATACTGAAGGAGAAATGCGGTGGCAAGGTGACTGTCATTGCGCTCGACGCGCCCGAGGTTGACGATGTGCTTTACACGGCCCTGGCCAAGGGCGCCGACAGAGCGGTGAAAATACCGGTCAGCCAGGCGTGCCTCGGGACCAAAGCCACGGCAAAGGTGTTGTCGGACTTCTTCTCATCGGGAAGAGAGGCGGTGACTCTGGACACGCTTGTGCTTGCGGGTTCGTACGCGATTGATGATCTCGAAGGCGAGCTGGCGCCAATGCTGGCGGTGCATTTGGGACTGCCATATTTGGGAGTGGTCAGCAATGTGGCTGCATCAGGCCCCGGTTTGGTTGTGCAAAAGGAATTTGCGGGCGGCTTGCGCGGCGAATTCGAGGTCGAGCTGCCTGCAGTTCTCGGAATCCAGTCTGCGGAAAAGCCGCCCAGATACGTGCCTGTCGCCAAAGTGCGGGCGGTGATGAAGTCGGCCAAAATCGAGGAGTTGGAAATACCATCGCCGACGGATGCTGTTTGCCTGGATGTTCAGCGGACTTACAAACCTGAGGCTGGAGGACGCGCTGAGATTTTCGAAGGGTCACCGGAAGAAATTGCTGACAAAATTGTTGACGCCCTTGCTAAGAGCGGGGTGATTTGAGGAGGTTTGGCATATGGCAATATCAATTCTGGTTCTGGCGGAGCAATTGCGCGGTGGGATATCGGATATTACTTACGAGATGCTCGGCGCAGGCCGGGCGATTGCGCAGGCGCTTGGCGTGCCCCTCGAGGCCGTTCTGCTCGGCAGCGGCGCCTCGCAGTTGGCATCAAGCCTTGGAGCAGCGGACAAAGTGTTCGTCGCGGACAACCCCGGCCTCGATTTGGCTGCTCCTGAAGCGGTGGCCGAAGTGGTCAAAACCCTGATTGATAAAACCGGTGCAGGCATTGTTCTTGTGGGTTGCACGAATGTTTCGCTGGGCATCGGGTCCATACTTGCCGCGAGGTCTCAGATGCCGTTGGTGAACTTCTGCAGAGCAATCAAGGTTGATGGCGGTGCATTGATCTGCACAAGCCAGTTGTTTGGTGGGAAAATACTGTCGGATGTCAAGCTGGCGGACGGGCGGGGAATCATTGGCGTTTATCCCGGCGCTTTTCCGCTGGAACAGGGCAGGAGTCCACGAACGCCGCCGACAGAAGCGATCGACGTCCCGGTTCAACCGTCCAAGGTGAGGTTCAAACAATACATAAAACCTGAGACCGGCGACGTTGACATCACGAAGCAGAATGTTTTGGTGGCGGTCGGCCGGGGCATCCAAACCCAAGACAACGTTCAGTTGGCTGAGGAACTGGCTCAGGCGCTTGGAGGCGCGGTTTGCGCGTCGCGTCCCGTGATCGACCAGGGATGGCTGCCTCTGACGCGGCAGGTTGGCAAGTCGGGGATGACTGTCAAACCAAGGGTGTATCTGGCATTTGGCATCAGTGGCGCACCGGAGCACTGGGAGGGTATGCAAAACTCACAGTGCATCATCGCCGTTAACACGGACCCGAAAGCGCCGATCTTTGATGGTGCGCATTACGGCGCTGTCACAGATGCAGTGGAACTGCTGCCCGTTCTGACCGAGAAAGTGAAGATGCGGAAAGGTTGAAAAGGCCTCGTTGAGCCGGTTGAAATCAGGGGCTGAGCCTCAAATCGAACGATCAAACGTATGGATCCGGTCAAGATAAACCTGGGAGGGATGCCCGGCATCGTTTGCCTCTGGACGCTCACGGTTCTGGCTTTTGGAGTGTTCGGGTGGCGGGTTTCACGCTTGATCAAGTTGATCCGGCAGGGGCGGTATGAAGACCGGTTTGACAATCCGGGCCGGCGCCTGCTCCATGCGCTGAAGCACGTTTTGCTGCAGCCACGCATTTTCAATGAGCGTGCGATCGGCCTTCCTCATTTCCTGATTTTTTGGGGTTTTGTGATTTATGCGACCTGCTTCAATTGGAATTTGTTGCGTGGCTTGTTTCCGTTCATTCCGATTCCTTATCCTGAAGAACTGAGAATTGTCGGTTTGTTTTTGGAGCTCTTTTCAGTGCTTGTCTTGATTTCTTTGGTTGTTGCGGCGGGCCGCCGCATGTTTTTCCCGCCGCCGCACCTGCATCTGAGTTTTGATGCGAATGTGATTCTGGTGCTGATCGGGTTGCTAATGCTCAGCACGTTGTTTGGTTCCGCCTTCAGGGTTGTTGCTGAGGGCGGGCACGGATCAGCATGGGCGCCATTCGGCACGGTTCTTTCAAAGGCGTTTGCGAGTGTGCCGCCTGAAAGCGCGCGGCGGTTTGCGATCGGAATATGGTGGTTGCACATGGCGCTGGTATTGGCATTTCTCGTTTATTTGCCTTATTCGAAACACCTGCATTTGTTGGCATCGCCGTTCAACGTCTTCTTCAGCCAGGCCGCTACAAGACCGGTCGGCGACCTGACTGTGCCGGGCGCGAAGGAAGACATGTCTGCAGGGGCGTCGCGGTGGCAGGAGCTCACATGGAAACAACTTTTGGGCGGTTTTGCTTGCGCTGAATGTGGTCGATGCGATCGGGCGTGCCCGGCGACAGCGTCGGGACATCCGCTTCAGCCGCAGCAGATCATTCAAAAGGTCAAAGAGCACGCGCTCAGGTGCGGGCTGAGCGGCAGTGACGACGCTGCTCCCAAGCTCGTTGGAGAGGTGATCAAGGAAGACGAAATCTGGGCCTGCACAACATGCATGGCGTGCATGAGCCGGTGCGCTGTCTGGAACGAGCAAATCCCGTTAATCGTTGCGCTCCGGCGGCATCTGGTCAGCCAGGGGCAGGTGGAAAAGAACATCCAGGACATGCTTGGGAATTTGCAACGATACGGCAATTCGTTCGGCAAGTCGGACAGAATGCGCGCGAAATGGACCCAAGGGTTGCCGTTCAAGGTCAAGGACGCACGGAAAGAGCCGGTTGACATCGTGTGGTTCACTGGCGACTACGCTGCGTTCGATCCTCGCATGATAGAGATAACGCAGGCTACCGCGAAGCTGTTTAGTCTGGCCGGGGTTGATTTGGGCATTCTTTACGAGGCTGAGCGGAATTCCGGCAACGACGTGCGGCGTGTGGGCGAAGAGGGGTTGTTTGAGATGTTGCGCGACAAGAACCTCGACGCTTTCAGCAAGGTCAAGTGGAAAAGCGGTGCCCGGATTATTGTTACTACCGACCCTCATTCTTACAATACGCTCAAAAACGAATATGCTTTTCCGGGTGGCGGCGTCGTGGTCAGACATTACACCGAACTGTTCGATGAGCTGATCAGGAGCGGCAAGTTGAAACTGAACCGCAGATTGTCGGGAAAGGTGACTTATCACGACCCGTGTTATCTTGGGCGTTACAACGGCGTTTACGAACCGCCGCGCAGTGTCTTGGCTGCCCTCGGCCTTGAGCTGGTCGAAATGCCGAGGTCTCGAGACAAGAGCTATTGCTGCGGAGCCGGCGGCGGCCGCATCTGGATGGAGGATGGCCCTAACATAAAAGAACGCCCCGCCGAGAACCGAATCCGCGAAGCAATAAGCCTCGATGAGGTGAAGACTTTTGTCGTTGCATGCCCAAAGGATATCGCCATGTTCCGTGACGCAGTGAAAACCGCGGGCGCCGAGGGTAGAATAGAGGTCAAGGATATTGCCGAGCTCGTTGCGGAGGCAATGAATGTCGAAGACCGCAAACCCGTTTGAAGAAAGGATAACCATGGCCGGTGTTGCAGAAGCTGCAGTTGTTGACAGGACAACCACGCTCCAGACGTTGTTGGACACGCCTGCTGGAAGGCGGATGCTGACCTGCATCCAGTGCGGGACTTGTGCAGGGACATGCCCTTACGGAGACTATATGGAGTTCTCGCCGAGGCTTGTGATCAACATGCTTCGCCGGGGGTTCATAGACGAGGTCATCAAATCTGACAGTCTTTTGCGGTGTGTTGCCTGTTATGCGTGCACGGCGAAATGCCCGCGCAACATCAGGCTGACCGATGTCCTGCTTCCGCTCGTCAAGGAGCAGGTGCTGATGAACAACACCCAGATGCCCGCCGAGTTCCAGAAATCCCTCGAGAACATGCACCGGTACGGCAATCCAATGGGCGAATCGCCGCGCAAACGGGCCGCATGGACGGCGACCGCCGGTGTCAAAGTGCCGCTCATTGCAGAGGTCAAATGCGAAGTCGATGTGCTGTGGTTCGTCGAGTGTTACACCTCGTTTTACGCTCGGGGGCAGGAGAACAGCAGAGCAACTGCAAAGCTGTTCGCCGCGCTGGGAGTGGACTTCGCCATACTCGGCAATGATGAGAAATGCGCAGGCGAGTGCGGCCAGATGACATGGGAATCCGGGTTGTTCGAGTCGCTGGCCGAGTACAACATGAAATTGTTCGGGAAATACAAATTCCGCCGCATAGTCACCGGCGATGCCCACGCGTTCAATGCGTTCCGGTTCCGGTACCCAATGTACGGCCTGACACAGCCGGTCGAACACACAACACAGTTTTTCGCGCGCCACCTCGAGCAGTTGAAACCGAAACTCAAGAAACCGCTCAACCTGGTGGTTACGTACCATGATCCTTGCTGCCTGGGGCGGGCCGTGGGAGCTTATGAAGAACCGCGCGCGCTTCTCCAGGCAATCCCTGGCGTGAAGCTGGTCGAGATGGTTCACAACCGCGTGAACTCGGTTTGCTGCGGCGGCGGCGGCGGCGGGATGTGGCTGGACACTTACTACAAGCAAAAGGGCATGGACAGACTCTCGGAGCGGCGTGTGAAAGAAGCCATTGCAGTCGGCGCAGATGTGCTGGCAGTCGCCTGCCCGTATGAGGTGTCGCGCTTCGAGGATGCATTGAAGGTCGTTCCGCACGACAAGCCGATGGTTGTGCGCGATGTAGTGGAATTGTTGGCCGAGTCGATTGGATAAAACATTTATGAATACCATGGAAACGAGGAAGAATGAACCTGTTCGCATAGGCTTTTACGTCTGCCATTGCGGTGTCAACATCGCACACATGGTGGATGTCGAAGCCGTCGCCAAATACGTGGCGACGCTGCCCAACGTCGTCGTGTCCCGGAATTACAAGTACATGTGCTCTGACCCGGGACAGGAAATGATACAAACAGACATCCGTGAACAGCGCTTGAATCGGGTCGTGGTCGCAGCCTGTTCGCCGCTTCTGCACGAGCACACATTCCGTGGCGCCACAGAGGCGGGCGGGTTGAACCCGTTTTACTTTCAAATGGTCAACATCCGCGAACACGACTCGTGGGTGCATACAGACCGGCTTGAAGCCACGCGAAAGGCAATGGCACTGGCGCGCGCGGCAATCCAGCGCGTCCCACATCACAAACCGCTCGAGGTCAAGAAAGTGCCGATCAACCCGGACGTGCTGATTGTGGGCGCCGGCATCGCCGGCATTCACGCCGCAATCACAATGGCCAACGCTGGCAAGAAGGTTTGTTTGGTCGAAAAAGAGCCGAGCATCGGCGGCCATATGGCGATGTTCGACAAGACATTCCCCACGCTGGACTGCGCAATGTGCGTGTTGTCACCGAAGATGGCCACGGTCGGGTCCCATCCCAACATCACGCTCTGGACCTACTCGGAGGTGGTCAAAGTGGACGGCTACGTGGGCAACTTCAAGGTCACAGTGCGCCGCAAGCCGCGGTACATAATTGAGGACCTCTGCACCGGCTGCCAGGAATGCGTTGCCAACTGCGTGTACAAAGAGCCGAAGTTCCCCGACGCGTTCAACCTCGGCCTGGGCAAACGCAAACCCGTCTATATGCCGTTCGCACAGGCAATCCCATCCATCGCGATCATTGATCCCGAGGTTTGCCTGAATTTCAAGCGCGGCAAGAACCCTGACGGTTCTTACACTGTGTCCGACAAATGCAAGAAGCTGTGCGTGGTGGCCTGTGGTGATCGCAAGGCAATCGATTTCACCCAGAAAGCCGTGGACAAAGAGATCACCGTCGGCACGATTATCATGGCAACCGGGTTCAAGACGTTTGACCCGCACCGCACTCCATACTACGGCTACGGCGTGTACCCGAACGTTTACACTGCGCTCGAGCTCGAACGCGTGATAAACGCCTCCGGACCCACCGAAGGCCACCTCGTCATGCGCAATGGCAAAGAGCCAAAACGCGTTGCAATCGTCCACTGCGTCGGGTCACGCGACGAAAACACAAACCGCTGGTGCTCGCGTGTTTGCTGCCTGTACTCGTTGAAGCTGGCGCATTTGATCCTCGAACATACCGACGCCGAGGTTTACAACTTCTACATCGACATGCGCACGCCGGGCAAGAGCATGGAGGAATTCTATAACCGGGTTGCCGAGGAAGGCATGCACCTGGTGCGCGGCAGAGTCGCCGATGTGTATCCGGACCCGAACGACACCGCATCCGGCCGCCTCATCGTTCAAGCTGAAGACACGCTGACGAACAGAATACTAAAAATCCCCGTGGACATGGTCGTGCTTTCGGTCGGCCTCGAGCCGCGTCCGGAGGCTGAAGACCTGCGGCGTTTGTTCAACCTGAGCTGCAGTTCCGAGGGCTGGTTCCTCGAACGCCATCCGAAACTGGCCCCAGTGAGCACTTTCACCGACGGCATCTTTCTTGCCGGCTGCTGCCAGGGGCCGAAGGACATTCCGGATTCGGTGGCACAGGCCGGCGCCGCTGCGGCTGAGGCTTTCTCGCTCATTGACAAAGGGTATGTCGAGCAGGAGCCAAACACCGCATTCGTCCTGGCCGAGGAGTGCAGTGGATGCAAGTCTTGCATTCCACTTTGCCCGTACACGGCGATCAGTTTCAACGAGGAAACCAAGAAGGCCGTCATCAACGAGGCCCTTTGCAAGGGCTGTGGGACATGCGTCGCCGCCTGTCCGTCGGGTTCGATCGTCCAGAACCTGTTTGAAGACCAGGAAATCTTCAGCGAAATCGACGGTGTCCTTGCCCCGTTGCCGCAGTAAAGATGAAACAAGAATCAAAAGAACTTCCAATCGCTTATTGATAATATGAGTGACTCAACGAACAAGACTCCCGACGGGAAATGGACGCCCAGAATTGTGGCGTTCTTCTGCAACTGGTGCACGTACACGGCCGCCGATCTGGCCGGTGTCTCGCGCATGAAGTACGCAAGCAACATCCGCGTCATCCGCCTGATGTGCTCGGGCAGGGTCGATCCGCAGTTTGTTGTCGATGCGTTTGCGAAGGGCGCCGACGGCGTGCTGATCGGCGGGTGTCACCCCAACGACTGTCATTATGTCGAAGGCAACTACAAATGTCTCCGGCGCTACCAAATGCTCAAGAGGATGATAGCCGATATGGGGATCGAGCCTGACCGCCTGCGCCTTGAATGGATATCCGCCGCTGAGGGCGAAAAGGTAAGACGCGTCGTCAATGAAATGGTCGAGACCGTGAAGCAGCTCGGCCCGCTCAACATACCCTGCAAATTCGAAGAATGGGACAAGGAAATGGAAGCTCTTGCCGGACACGTCGCCCACAGCCAAAGTGCTGCCGGTGCCGCTTGCCCTGATCACGCCAAACCTCAAACCGCTCAAACCGCTCATGTTTAAGCCAAAAGTTGCATTTTATTGGTGCGCCTCGTGTGGAGGCTGCGAAGAAACTGTCGTCGATCTCGCCGAGGACATTCTCGGCGTGGTTGAAAAGGTTGATATTGTCCTTTGGCCTGTCGCCATGGACTTCAAGTACAAGGATGTGGAGGCCATGCCGGACAAGTCCATCCTTGCCACACTCTTGAACGGCGCCATCCGTTCAACCGAGCAGGAGGAAATGGCCCGTCTGCTACGGCGCAAGAGCCAGTACATGATTGCTTATGGCGCTTGCGCGCACCTTGGCGGCATACCCGGCTTGGCCAACCAGTTCACCCGCGAGCACATCCTCAAGTTCAATTACGAAGACGGCCCTGCGATGGCCAACGAAAAGAAAACCCGCCCGCAGTTGGTAACCGAGGAGAACGGGCGCACACCGAGACTGCCGGCGCTGACAAACGTGGTCCGTTCCCTGGACCAGGTGGTCGAAGTTGACTACTACGTGCCGGGTTGCCCGCCCACGCCCAAGATCACGAGAGCGGCTGTCACGGCGCTGCTTGAGAACCGCCTCCCGCCAAAGGGATCGGTGATCGCACCTGATATTGCGCTTTGCGATGAGTGCCCACGCAAAGCCACCAAGCCTGCGAACATCTCGTTCCGCGAGTTCAAACGCCCCCATCAGGCGCTCATGGACCCGCAGAAATGTTTCCTCGCCCAGGGCGTGGTTTGCATGGGCCCGTCCACACTAAGTGGATGCGAAGCCGCTTGCATTTCCGGCGGAATGCCCTGCACGGGCTGCTTTGGCCCAACATCGCGTGTCCGCGACCAAGGCCTGAAAATCATGTCCTCGCTTTGCTCGAACCTCGAGCCGAAGGACGAACAAGGAATCTCTGCTGTGCTTCAGGGGATTCCGGACCCGATCGGGACGTTTTACCGCTACGGACTCGCCAGGAGCCTGTTGCGCCGTAAGGTCAACCTCCCAACAGACTGAAAGGATTCGATATGGAAAAAGCTGTTAAAGACGCATTCAACCGGGGCTCAGCACGCGCCAATGCCGCTTACGAAATCGGACGACGGCGGTTCATGGTCGATCCA
>JARYMD010000610.1 GCA_029907285.1 Verrucomicrobiota bacterium
TGAGGCCCTGCTGGTACTGGATGCCGATCGCGGCGCAGCCGAAATCGTGCGCGATGCGCACGGCGGCGATATACATCTTGCACTGGAGCAAAATCTGCGCGTCGGTCAGTTCGGTCGCTTCGTCGGTTCCGGTGACGAAGGTCACGCCCTTCGCATCCAGCCAGTCGCGGACGGCCTGGGCTTCGGCGTCGGTCACTTCGCGCATAGCGGCATACAGCGCCGATTGGCTGAGGCGCTCTTTGTAGACGCCCATCGGGTTGAGCATCTCGTCGTCGATGATGGCGTTGTACATGCCCATGCAGCCCTCATCGAACACTCCCAGGATGGCCTTTTCGCGCTTGAGCTGGCGGGCCAGCGCCTGGCCGAGTTCCTTTTCGGCCTGGGGCAGGCGGGCCGGATCGAGGTCGCGGACATGGCTGGTATCATGATCGATCCTGCCCTCGGCGATCCACTGGCGGATGCCCTTGCGGAAGAACTCGTCGGTGAAATCTTTGCTCCAGATCGTGCTGTACTTAACGCCCATTTTGGTCAGCGAGCCATTCAGGTTCAGCAGCCCGACCAACCCCGGCCACTGGCC
>JARYMD010000611.1 GCA_029907285.1 Verrucomicrobiota bacterium
CTCCTGTGGCAGGGTTTCATCGTGGAATTCTCTGGCCGTGACGGGATCGAGCGAGAGATTGAATTGGTCTTCCCAGCGAAATTCAAACCGCGCTTTAGAGAGGGCATTGTCCCGATACTGCGCTCCCGGATGTCCTTTCGCCAAGTCCGCCGCATGAGCGGCGACCTTGTAAGCAATCACTCCATCCTTCACATCTTTTTTGTTGGGCAATCCCAGATGTTCTTTCGGAGTCACGTAACACAACATGGCGCAGCCATACCAACCAATCATGGCCGCGCCGATGCCGCTGGTGATGTGGTCGTAGCCGGGCGCGATGTCGGTCGTGAGCGGCCCGAGCGTGTAGAACGGCGCTTCGTGACACCACTCAAGTTGTTTCGCCATGTTCTCTTCAATCATGTGGATGGGAACGTGCCCCGGCCCTTCATTCATTACTTGCACGCCATGCGCCCATGCGCGTTCGGTCAGTTCACCTTGAGTCTTTAATTCGCCAAACTGGGCTTCATCATTCGCATCGGCGATTGAACCCGGACGCAAACCGTCGCCGATGGAAAATGAAACGTCGTAGGCGGCCATG
>JARYMD010000612.1 GCA_029907285.1 Verrucomicrobiota bacterium
TTGTTCGACAACCGCGGCGCCTGCGATATTCGCCTTGCGCTACAATTGCCCGCTCCTCGTGGCTGTCTGCTATCGCACAGCACCGGGCAAGTGGCGAATCGAAGTTGGCCCTGAGATTCCAACACACGCAGACGGGCAACCCCGCCCCATTACGGAAATCACACGGGACATAAACTGCGCTTTTGAGACCGCGGTCCGGCGTGACCCGGCGAACTGGTTCTGGGTGCACGAACGTTGGAAACCCGGAAAGTACCGGAAGAATCTTTAGCGAGGCTCTGCCTCAGACCGACCAAGCATGCGGTGCCATAATGCCCAAAGGGTGGTAGCCCCTGTCGGTGCATTGCCCGCGTCGCTGAAATGCGGCCACCCATCGGCCACTTCGTTTCTCGACAAAACGAATTCATTCAGCACATGCCACTCGCCGCGCACGCGCATCCCTGCCCCGACCCATGGCTTCATGAACGGCAGGGCACGCCATCTCTGCCACGCCGAAATCAGAACTCCGAGCCTGGCACTTTATACATTCAAACCTCAGCAAAACTGG
>JARYMD010000613.1 GCA_029907285.1 Verrucomicrobiota bacterium
GAGAACGAAGAGTACAGGGCAATCTTTCTCGAGGGGAAGCTGATGGATATTGTGCTACCGGGGCAGGTTACCCTCAAAATCGAAGACACC
Organism: Verrucomicrobiota bacterium; assembly: GCA_029907285.1. Classification (GTDB taxonomy): domain Bacteria; phylum Verrucomicrobiota; class Verrucomicrobiia; order Limisphaerales; family J093; genus JAAYVR01. The sequence continues at coordinate 91 of JARYMD010000613.1, forward strand.
GCGCCGCCAATTCGCGGCGGGTCGGACTCGACATGGAAACCGGCCAGGCTTGAGACAGGGCTTGAAATCATGGTTCCGCTGTTCCTTGACAAGGGGGAAAAAGTCCGGGTTGACACTGCCATGCGCAAGTACGTCGGCAAAGACACAAGCGGAAAGGAACAATAACAGCCTGGAATTTCCTGTTTTAGCCCGGAAATCTCAGTGGAATGAATGAACTGGTGAAATCCGATGGGGTGGCCGGTGAGATTTCCGGGTTGGGCCGCGGTGATCGTGCACTGGCCCCAAATCCCGAGTCGGCGTGATCACGCCAGCGCGCAGTACGTGCAGTCGCCGAACAGCGCCGATCACTGCTGTGGAAAAGCATAAGAACAGAGGTTTGCCTGATGTGAGGCGTGACTCTTTGGGTGTGCGGTTGCGCGGCATGGCGGGGCGATCTTTGCCTGAGCTG
>JARYMD010000614.1 GCA_029907285.1 Verrucomicrobiota bacterium
CCCGGGAGCGCAGCGAGATCGTTTTCGTCTTCGTTGGCGACGGAAAAGAGAAGCAGACCCTGGAGGGACAGGCTGAAGCGCTGGGCCTGAAGAACGTCCGCTTCGTCCCCTCGGTGCCGAAGAATGAGATCGCCGAAGTTCTGGCAGCCGCGGACGCCTGTATCGCGATTCTTAAACCACTGGAGCTGTATAAAACCACCTATCCGAACAAGGTGTTCGATTACATGGCCGCAGGACGGCCCGTCTTGCTGGCGATTGACGGGGTAATCCGCGAGCTGGTCGAGCAAGCTGGCTGCGGGATTGCGGTCCCGCCTGGAGATCCTCGCGCGCTGGCACGGGCGGCCATGACCCTGGCCGACCGGCCAGAGGAGGCTCGCCGGATGGGCGCCGCCGGGAGGCGTGCCATCGAGACGGAGTTCAGGCGGGACCGGTTTGCCGCCCAGTTCGCCCGGATTTTGGAAGAGATGAGGTAGCCGCCTGTGGAAGAGAAGATACTGGTTGTCGAGGATGAACCCGCCCTGCAGGATAC
>JARYMD010000615.1 GCA_029907285.1 Verrucomicrobiota bacterium
CATGGGGACAGACACGTTGTTCGCGCATAAAAAACAAAGCGGCAGCAAGCTGCCGCACTCCAAGCGCTTCGCACCTACCAACGCGCACTGGAAGCGGCGCTGCCAGCGCAACTGCCAAGCACATGTAACTCTTCCGCCTAAACGCGCGACTCTGAGGGGCCGCGGGTGTGGCTGCGCCCGACGCACGGAACAACCCGTCGCCGTTAGAGTTCCGCGTTTACGCGGAACACAGGCGGTTGACGGAATAGTGCTCATGCTGGGTTTCATGAAACTGTTCGGCCTGAAGGCGGGACTCTAACAGCCCCGGGCGCGACGTCGTCGTATGCGCCTGGCAACCCGTCGCTGCCAGAGCTGCTCCGCGTTTACGCGGAAATCAGACAACTGTCTGTCCCATCTCCAGCCTGCCAACGATGGCGCGCCCTGCCGTTCATGAAATCGTGCGTATGCCAGGGCGGGCGCTGTGCGCGCCCAATCTTGCGCTGTGCTACGGTCTGATGGAGTGCCAGACTCGATGTGCAGTCGT
>JARYMD010000616.1 GCA_029907285.1 Verrucomicrobiota bacterium
TACATCGATATCCAGTTCTGCCTTTCCGGCCATGAGGAAATCGGCTGGAAGCCGACGGACAGCTGCTGCGGCGCCGAGGGCTTCGATGAGGAGAAGGATTTGGGCTTCTTTACGGATGAGTCGGAGGCATGGTCGGCCGTTGGCCCGGGGCGATTCGCCATATATTTCCCGGCCGACGCCCATGCTCCGCTCGGCGGCGCCGGGCCGGTGCATAAGGTCGTCGTCAAGGTCGCTGCGGAGTAGCATAGGCGGGAAATACCGGCTGGTTGATAATGACCCGCTCACGCGTCCAAAAAGCAAATTCCTATCACTCAACTCAATATGAACACAGCTATTAATTTTAAAGAAACACAACGTTTTACCCAATGGTGGATATGGGTTATACTAATTGCCTTCGATCTATTTGCAGTGTACCTTCTTTATAGTCATTTTTTGCTAGAGCAACCTATAGGTGACCATCCTTTACCAAGTTGGGGCGTAGTATTGTATGTCGTTATTACATTTGCGCTTTTTG
>JARYMD010000061.1 GCA_029907285.1 Verrucomicrobiota bacterium
GTGCTCATGACGGCATTCGGGAGGATCGTGGACGCGGGCTACGACACGGTGAGCGGGCTGCTCTCGGGCCTGGCCCGGGGGGCGGCGCGGTGAGGACACCGCACCCTACCTGGTCTCGCGCCGGCGTCAGGCGCGCCAGCACCTCAACCTCGGCCACCCAGTAGCGCGGTTGGATGACAAAGGCCAGGTCGGCGGCGGAGAGCGTGAACCGGCGGCGCGGGTCGCGCAACTGCTCGGCGCGGGTGAGGAAGAAGGCGAAGTCGGCGGGGGAGGCGGAAGAGGGGAGAAGGGAGATCGCCCCGCAGGGTGAGGAGGACGAACTTCATACGGCTGTCGACGGCCGGGAACAGGCCGTCGCGGTTTTCGAAGTCGAACAGGCTGGCGAGCTGGCCGCGCTGGACCAGGTCGGCAAAGAAGTCCTGGCAGGTGGCGTCGGTGGCGATGCCGGTGGGCAGGATGATGCCTGCGCGGCCGTTGGGGGCGAGCAGGCGGCGGATGGTCTCGGCAAAGACGGCGTAGGTGTTGATGTCGCCCGTGCCAGTGAGCGGGCAGCGGCCGCTGTGGCGCAGGAATTTGCTTGTGGCGTCGGCGGCGTGGACGGCGGCGACGAACTCGGCGTGGAGGGCGGGGTTGGTCCTGGCCAGTTCATTGATGAGGCGCTGGCGGGCGGCTTTGTTGGGCGCGTTCGCGATGTTGGAGTCTCGGGCGGCGAAGAACTCCTGTTCTTGCAGCTTGATGCGTTCCCATGGCGGATTGGAGAGAATGACGTCGAAGCCGCCTTTCTGCGGAATAGGTGAGATGGGAGAGGGGCGAGAGTAGCGCGCGATGCCTGCGCTAATCTCTCCGCTTCCGTGTCCTCTCTCACCTCTCGAAAAGACCTCGGGGAACTCGAGCGGCCAGTGAAAGAACGGCTGGCGGTTGGCGAGCGTGGCGGCTTGGCTGTGCAAGCGTGGGTCTATCGAGCGGCCGACGAGGTGGTCGGCGAGGGCGGCGGTGGTGATGATTGGTGAAGACGCGGAGAGGGAAGACGCGGAGACACGGAGACTGGCGTCCTTCTCCGCGTCTCCGTATCTCCGTGTCTCCGTGTCTGCTCGCAAGTTCTGAAAGAACGCCGCCGTCCAGAGGTCGCAGGCTTGTTTTTGCCGCAGCCATGCGGGGTCGCTGTGGGTGGATTCAAAGAGCTGTTTCTTGCGGCGGATGAGTTCGGGCGAGTCGTCCGGGATGCCATCAAGTTGCCGGCTGTTGCGGGTGAGGAGCTGGGTGTCGCAGGAATCACGGAGTGCAAACAGGGTTTGAATGGCGCCGCGGCGTTCTTCGCGGTTTTGGGTGGCGGCGGTGGGGGCGGCGGTTTTGTCGTCGCCTTCGCAGGGCTCGAATGCTTTGTCCGGGATGCCCCGGTGGAGGGCGTCGAGGTCGAAGACACCAACGAGGGAATCGCCGCAGCGAATTCGGTGGTCCAAGAAGGTGAGCGGTTTGCCTGCAGTGTGGCTTTCCAGCCATAGGGCGACGCGGCAAAGGTCAATGGCAAGCGGGTTTTTGTCCACGCCGTAGATGCAGTGGGTGATGACGTCGCGGATGGATTCCCGGACACGTTCGGGGGCGGGTTCGCCTTCGCCGGTGCGGATGCGGGCGAGTTCCTTGCCGATGCGGCGGGCAGCAGCGAGCAGCATGTGTCCGCTCCCGCAGGCGGGATCGAGGATTTTGAGGGAGAGCAATGCCCTTTCGCCCGCAGACGCGGAGAGGGGAGACGCGGAGACACGGAGACTGTCGGACTTCTCCCCGCTGCGCGTCTCGGCATCTCCGCATCTTGCCCCGAGGTCTTCTGCAATGTGGGGATGGAACTCAAGGAGGCTTTCATAGACCGAGCCGAGTTCCTCGACGTCGAGGGCGGCGTAGTTGACGCAACGTGGCTGGGCGCCGGGTTTTTCCTGATAGTAGGCCAGATGCCAGAAGGCTTCGAGAAGGTCCCGATTTGTTATGACGCAGTTGTCTATGGCGGAGGCTTCGAACAGTTCACCGTTTAGTGGAGCAAGGTCGAGGAAAGCCGCGAGCTTCTCGTCTCTGAAAAGGCGGAACAGCGTGCGGAGACCGAGCCACAGGTCTGTGTGGTTGGTCCACGCGGCGCGGACATCGAGCATGCGGCGGAGGCGGCCGATGCCGTAGTGGGCACGGTAGATTGGATTGGGGCTGATCAGGCCGCGGTCTTCGGAAACGAGCAGGAACAAAAAACGGTAAACCAGCCGGAGCAGTTGACGGTAGAACTCCGCTGATGTCATCCGCGGAAAGGTGGGACGGGAAACAGGAGATTCGGAGGCTTGTGGCGACAAAGCATCGCGAAGGGCCTGGTTGTCGGGATGGTTGAGGAACCCGTTGCCGAGGAGTTTGAGACATTCCTCGACGCCGTCGCGGAGGCGGTCGCGTACGCGGCCGCCTTGTTCGAGTGTTTGCTGATGGTATTTCTCGAGGAGGCAGTCGGCGGCATCGGCCATGCCACGGGGCAGCCTGCTCCGGTGGAGGAGGCGGTAGAACGCGGCGAAGTCCTGAAAGAGTTGTTCCTCGAAGATTGCATGGAGATCGAACTCGACGTAAGCCTGGCGCTGAAGAAGCGCACAGTCGCGCAACAGGCGCAGGGTAATGCCGTTGGTGACGATGCCCCAGAGATGCTCGGTTCGGTTGAGGTATTCCTGGACCAGCGAGTGCGGCGCAAGCCGCGGCCGGCCGCTGGGCGGCAGCCGGCCCAATTCCCGGCGCGCACCAACGATGTGGACTGGAGGGAGGTCGGAAGACGCGGAGACGCGGAGACTGGCGTCTCTGCCCGCCGCTCCGTGGGAGACTGCGAAGGTCATGCCGTCAGCTTCCAAGGCACGCTGGTTGTAGCGAAGTTCGTAGCCGAGCAGGCCAAGGAAGGGGATGACCCAGGCGTCGCGGGTGACACTTGTGGCGAGGTCGTCTTCTGGGAGCTTGGCGAGGCGATGTTGGAAGACGCTCCAAAGGGCGCGGGCATCGGCAAAGGCGGCGGCGATTTCGTCTGTGAGACTGCGTTTGGGGTCGAGGCCGAAGTCGGCCGGGTTCTGGCCGGGCAGTTCGGCTGCAAGGAGCTGATCGAGCAGCTCCGGCCCGAGGATGCCGCCTTCGATGCGGATGGAGGGGAAGCTGGCCATATCAGAAGAGGCAAAGACGCGGAGACGCGGGGACGATATGGCGCCCGGCGCCCAGGATGTGTCCGTTTCCCGGTGTTCTTGAGTTTGTTTTCAACGCAGCGTCCATTGTTCGGGATGACTGGCCATGTCCGTCAACATGGCCAAGATTTCTTCATATTCTTGGTCAAGCCGGGCTGCGTCGGCCCGTGTTAAGTAACCGAAGCGACGACCAAGTTCGAGACGGGTTTGGACTTCGGCGGCCTCACCTTCAGCATCGTTGAGCTTGCTGACGAAGGCGGCGGCATAACGGCGCTTGCGCCAGGCTTCAGCGATGTTTGAGGGAACAGATTGCGACGCGAGCCGAATCTGGTCGGTGAACGAATACCTTTCTGTGTCCGGGAATTTCTTGCTCAATTCAAACATGGCTGCCGCCGCTTCCATCGAGCATTGCCAGACCTTGAGTTCCTTGAACGAGCGAATGTTTGCCATAGATGTTCAGGCTTTCTGTCTCCGCGTCTCCGCGTCTCCGTGTCTCCGCATCTCCGCGTCTCCCCACTGCGTGTCTTCCACAACGACCGGCTGCAGCACGAGCAGACCCAGAAGGTCGGGCGGGAAATGAGGTTTGATCGTCAGGCCGTGAACCTGTGGTTGCGTCCTATGTATTCAGCGCCATCGGGCGTGGGCGAATCGAAGCTGACGAGCCAGCGGCCTGATTTGGGTCGGGGCAGGACGGCTTCGATGGCTGGCGGCAGCGTGGCACGGGCGTCAGCGTCGCAGGCGATGGCGAAAACTTCGAGACCGTGATCGCGTGAGCGGGTGAGGTCTATGCCCTGCTGGAAAGTGAATGTGCGCGCACGTCCCAGGTTCTCACGTGCTCCGCGTCTTTCGACATGGATTGCCAGGCACTGGCAGGCGTTCAGGACGAACAGGCGGACGGCGCCGGGATCGCCAAGGACCGCGTCAGTGGCTTCGAGTTCGCGGCGGACCTCGTCGGGCTTGAGAGCGCGCTGGGCGAAACGGGTGCGGTTTTCTTTTTCACGGTTGGCGTCGAGGTCCCACCGGCGGTGAAAGTCGGCGATTTCGGCCATTCCCAGGTTCAGTTCCAATTGTCCGGCTGTTCTGCCGCCGCGGAAGAACAAAGCGTTGAGGACTGCCTGCGTGACGGTTTCGCTCTGCTCGGGCACGGGCACGTGCGTGCCCAAAGCCCGGTGAATCTCGCGTGCCTTGTCGAGCAAGACGCGGATGACCACGGCATCGACCGGGTTATCGGGGCTGAAGTAGCGGATTGTTTTGACGGTTTTGGATAGAGTTTGGCCGTAGCGGTCCACCCGGCCTTCGCGTTGTTCGAGCCGGTTAGGGTTCCACGGCAGGTCGTAGTGGAGTGCGGCATTGAACCCGTTTTGGAGGTTGATGCCTTCGCTGAGGCAGTCGGTGGCCACAAGGACACGCGGCTTTTCCTGCATCAGCTCTTCGACCATGGCGCGGCGCTCGTCATCGCCCAATTGTCCGGTGATGGAGACCACGCGCAGGCCTGTGAATTGGCTGGCCAAGGCGCGTTCCAGACCTTTTGCGACGTAATCAGCGGTGGCGACGTAACGGCACCACACGATGGGGTAAAAGCCCTGATGCAACAGGCGGGCAACAAGCTCGGCGCATTTGGCGAGCTTGGTGTCGTCGGGCGAGTGGGCGAGGTCGGCGGCAATCCGGGCCAGATCACGCAGTTTGCGGCGGTCAGCGTCGGGCAGAGTTTGTTCGACCGCTTCGATAGCTGGTGTGGGCTGGCCGTCGTCGGTGTTGTCATGGCCTGACTCGAAAACGTGGTGGCTGCACTCGGGTTCTTCATCGCTCTGGGGCAACTCACCATTGCGGCGATTGAGGGCGGCAACGGCGGCGGCTGGGCTGGACATTACACAGCGCAGCAGAGCCAGAGCCGCCCAGTAGCGGACGCGTTGCTGGCGTTTTTCAAGCGACTGGCCGGTGCGGACCAGTTCGGTGCAGAAGGCGTAGGTTTTGTCGAACAGTTCCCGGTAAGAAGCCGACAGCGGGTAGTGTTCGTCCGCCGGGTCGCGGCGAGGAAAACATTGGTCGGCTTCCCAGTCTTTCTCGATGTCTCTGCGGGTGCGCTGGACGAAATGCCTGGCCAGATCGATGCGCTGCGGCTCGGTGAGGGCAGTGACGTCGTAATCGGCAAAATCCGGCCGGAGCAGGGCGAGGAGGGAACGGAAGGCTTCTGAAATGCCACTGTGCGGGGTGGCTGTGAGCAGCACAAGGTGGCGCGCGGGCGAAGCGGCAAGGTCTTTGAGCAATTCGTGGCGTTGCTGCTGGTTTGTGTTGGCTGGGGCGGCGCAGGCCGCGCCGTGGGCTTCGTCCACAATAACGAATTCGGGGCAATGCTGCAGGAAATTGGCGCGTTTGCGGTCGCTTTTGACGAAATCGATGCTGACGACCTGGACGGGGTAATGGTCGAAGACACTCTGGCCGCCGACTGGGATTCGGCGTTCGAGTTGGTTGACCGTGCCGGAGCGGATGACGACGGCGTCGAGGTTGAACTTTTCGGTGAGTTCCTTCTGCCACTGGTCGCAGAGATAAGGCGGACAGAGGACGCAAAGGCGTTTGATCTCGCCGCGGTCCCAGAGTTCGCGGGCAATGAGCAGGGCTTCAATGGTTTTGCCCACGCCCACGTCGTCGGCGATGAACAGGCGGACAGGGTCCAGCCTCATCGCCATCAGCAGAGGCACAAACTGGTAAGTGCGCGGGCGGATCGAGATGCGGCCGAGCGACCGCAACGGGGCGGCGCCCTCGCGCAAGGTCAGGCGTGCGGCCTGCCACAGCAAATGCGCCCCGGCTGCGTTGGACAGGTCATCAGGCGGCGGCGGCGGGAAGTTCGACGGCCGAACGCGCTCTTCAGGCAATGAGTAGCCAATCAAGTCGGTGAGCCTTTTGTGGAGCGCAACGATTTCGTCCGTTGCGCCCGTCAGCGGGCGGAGCAGAATCAGACCGGGCTCGTCACTGGGCAGGAGAACCCAGTCACGATTGCGGCATTGAACGATGGCCCCCGGGATCATCATAACAAACACCTGGCATCGAAGTTGGCGGGCAACGGAACCTGCACGTTCACCGCAGCGCGAAGATGCGCACAACAGGTGCCGGCAACCATTGGCTTGTCGCTGGCAATCCGGCAGCAGCCGCGGCGTGCTCTAGTTTTGTCCTGCACCGTTCGGATTTCACCCTCTGGCAAGCAGAAGATCAAGTGAGTTTATCTGGGCGCCGGATTCGCGGATTAGACAACCAGCACGGCTGCGCCCTGCAGACGCCCGGCACGCAGGTTCGCAAGAGCGCAGTTCGCTTCGGCAAGCTGGTATGTTTCGACCTTGGACCTGACCGGCACGCGCGGCGCCAGTTCGAAAAATTCGAGTCCGTCTTGCCGCGTCAAGTTTGCCACCGAACAGATCGTTTTCTCATGCCAAAGCAATTCGTAGGGGAAAGATGGTATGTCGCTCATGTGGATGCCACCACACACAACCCGGCCGCCTTTTCGAACCGCTCTGAGAGCGATCGGGACCAGATCGCCGACCGGCGCGAAAATGATCGCCGCGTCCAAGGGTTCCGGCGGCGGCGTTGTTGAGTCACCGGCCCACACGGCACCCAGAGAAACAGCAAGTTCTTGGGCGGCTTTGTCGCCGGGTCTTGTGAATGCGAACACGCGCCGTGCTTGGTGCCTTGCGACTTGGGCAACAAGGTGCCCCGCTGCGCCGAAACCGTAGATGCCAAGGCACTGTGCGTCGCCGGTCTTTCTGAGCGAACGATAACCGATCAGACCGGCGCACAACAATGGCGCTGCTTCGGTGTCGCTGTACATCTCGGGAATTCGGAAACAAAACCTGGCGTGGGCAACCGTGTATTCTGCGTATCCGCCGTCCAATGTGCAGCCGGTGAACCGGGGTTGATCGCAAAGGTTTTCCTGGCCAGACTTGCAGTACCGGCAGGTTCCGCAAGTCCACCCCAGCCATGGAATGCCCACTCGATCGCCGATCTCGAACTCATCTGCGCCCTCGCCCTTTTCAACCACTTCACCAACAATTTCGTGGCCTGGCACAAGAGGGAGCTTTGCGGCCGTCAATTCGCCGTCAACGATGTGAAGGTCTGTTCTGCACACGGCACACGCATGCACCTTGACGAGGACCTGGCCGACACCGCAATGCGGCATTGGGATGTCAGCGAGCCGAAGCGGCTGGCCCGGTTTGTCCATGACCATTGCTTTCATTCTGGCTGCCAATGCTCTGGTGCTATTCTGTTCAGGAATGCTTTGGCCTGCTGTCAGTCGCCAACCAGGAAATCTCACCGGCCACCCGTCGCATCCATCCATTCAGCGCCGTGAGATTTCCGGGGCCGGCATGTCTCATATGCTTGGTCAATACACCCGCTCCAAAGACCGTTCAAGCCATATGATTACATTGTAAAGTCGTTCATATTCGCGAAGGCTTCCAGGATGCGGGTTTGGTCAATTTGTCTGGATGTGCTTGCCAGGCCGCCAACAAGGCGGCCGCCATGGTGCGGCCTTTAGGGGTGAGTCGGAATCGATCAAGCAGGTTCGCGTTGTACGTTGAGCGTCCAACCGCGAAATACACCAAATACGCGGAAAAAACGTTGTGAAAAACAAGTTCGGCGGACCGGGCCCGTCCCGGCCGCATCAGCCCGGGGACGGATCGCACAGAAGTTTCGATCACACGAACCCGTCGCCCGAAAATTCACCGGCTGGGTGCGGCGAAGAATCGCCGCGCTCCTGCAACGCATTGGAGAAAGCAATCGCCTTAGGAGCGCGGCCGTCCTCGGCCGCATCAAGCCGATGACCGATCGTACACCGGTTTCAATCATGCAAATCCGTCGCCCGAACATTCGCCGGCTAGGTGCGGGCAAGAATGCCCGCGCTCCTCAAAAACCCAAAGCTCACTACCTGGGGCGTTGCCCCAGGCTCGTATAGACCGGGCCTTCGGCCTTTCTAAATGCCTGCGGACTGGCGACGGTGATTGCATGGAAACTCTTGTTGCTGCCCCCCTGTCTCTTGTCTCCTGTTCCCTGTCCCCTGGCCCTTGGTCGGATGCCTTCAAAAAGCTGCGGACACATGGGGACCAACCGCTTCTTGACAACGTGCAGAGTTATGTGCGATGAAACGATTCAATAGCGGTAGCTGATGTGGCCGTGCCAAAACAATCAGTGTGCGCGTTTGGAATTCCGCAAGAGAATGGCGGCTTTTACGCTGATTGAACTGCTGGTCGTAATAGCGATCATAGCTTTGCTGGCTGCGATGCTCCTTCCGGCGTTGTCCGGCGCAAAAGCCAAAAGCCAGCAGGTTTATTGTTTGAACAACGAAAAACAGTTGACCCTCGCCGTGCATCTGTATTCTGACGATAACCAGCAATGGCTGCCTCCGATTCAAGAGCGGCTCGCGAACGGAGTTGAAACCAGTTGGCGCTGCTACTTGTTCAAGTATCTTGGGCGTAATGCAAAAGCATACGATTGCCCCTCCGAGAAAACCGAGGTTTATTCCAGTGGCAAGCCTTCCAGTTCAAAGACGGCAAGCCCATGGGTGATCGGCCAGCCCGTTGCAGGTGAGATTGACATCCCGAGCGGTATCGGGGCGGTAAACGTGCATTGGCAGACAGGCGGCGCACCGCCGCCGTTCGGAAGGCCCGCCGGTTACGAGAACAACATGTCGCGTGAAAGCGCGATCGAGTCGCCATCACGGCTCATTTTCTTTGGTGACGGCCACAGCGACGTATTTGGTGTGTGGCCCAGTGACCGGTGGTGGATTTGGAAAGAAGTCGGCAATGCAAACTCACCCGGATTCAATCGTCTGGCTCAGGGTGACAAAGGCGCTGTGCGGCACAGGCGCAGGTCGAATTATGCTTTTGCCGATGGCAGTGCGAGGCTGATGGATGCGGAGCACATACCCTGCAACACGGACGAATGCTGGTGGTCAGTGAAAGCCGACCCGCATTGATGCACAATGAAGGTGCATGCGCGCCATCTTATTCGCGAAAGCAGCGGCACTCACAAAGACTTGTCATTGAAATTGAGAGCGGCAAAGATGCTGTCTGCAAGCCGCAAGATAAGTCTCTTGAAGCATATGAAACAAACGCAAATCGGAACTGGCAGGAACGGCAAGTGCATAGTTTGGCTTGGGCTCTCTCATGGGCGCCTTCGGATCGGTGTTAGCCGATTCATTGGGATGATGACGGTGGTCATTACGGCCCACGTGGTTCTCGGTCAATCCCCCAGCGTGCGACCCGACCACACGTCGTATTATCCGGGCGAACCGATATCGATTTCGTTTGCCAACGGACCCGGCAATCCACTCGATTGGATTGGGATTTATCCGGAAGGCGTCGAGCCCGGCGCGCAACCATCGACCGCATGGCTCTATGTCAATGGCGCTCAGCAGGGCACAGTGGGGCTCAAGGAAGGCACAGTCACATTTGTCAACGGCATTAACCTGGCCGGGGATTGGAAGGTTTATCTGCTGCTGAACGACGGTTACACGCGGCTTGCTGAAGCGTCATTCAAAGTCGTTGAACCATGGCTGCCTTTGATAAGGGTTGGCAAGCCGGTCTATGGAGTTGGCGAGCCGATAAGCATCACTTTCACCAACGGTTATTCAAATGCAAAGGACTGGATCGGAATTTATGCAGCAGGTGAAACCCCCGGTGGCGGCCCTAACGCAACCCTTTGGGCTTACGTTGATGGCACGCACAACGGCAACGTGGCGTTGGCCGATGGCGTTGTGACGTTCACATCCGGCCTGAGCAAGCCCGGCAGCTACGCAGCTTATTTTCTGCTGAACGATGGCTACGAGATTGTTGCCGAGGATTTGTTCGAGGTATCCACCACGGCGGGAATGCCGAGAGTCGTTTCCACGGACCCGGCAAACAACGCGGTGGATCAGACGCCGGTCCCGAGGTTCGCCGCCACAATAGCCAACGGCGCAACCAAGGTCGTCCTCACAACGGTTGCGGTCACTTTCGACGGCACCGCGGTGTCTGTCCAGACCTCCCAGCAAGGCGACAATGTCTTGGTGAACTACCAATCCGACACGCTGCTTCCGGCCGGGTCCGCGCACACGTTTGTGTTGACATTCTCCGATGACGCAACCCCGCCAAACCGGTTTACCAATGAGGTGCGCTACACCGTCGTGAATTACCAGTCAATCCAATTGCCGGCGCCAATTGTGTTTGAGGATTTCGATTCAACCCCGGAAGGACAATTGCCCGCTGGATGGACCGAGAAAAACTACACCGAAGTGCTCAACTGGGAAATCGATCCGACGGACCTGAACTCGGCTTTTTATGCTGGTTGGACCGTCGTGAACGTGGACCGGTTCAAAGGCGAGTTCATCACGTATAGCGACCCTGCTTCGCCCCAGGCATGGAAAGAAGATTACCGGCGGGTTCTCACCGAAAACCCAAGATACGTCGTGAACGGCAAGCTCGCCAGTCCCCTTGCGGCAGGGCGAATGCTGTTCGCCAACTCGGGTTATCGCAACGGACGCAGCCAGGTGCAGTTCCTTTATTCCCCGGACTTTGACTTGCGCGGAAAGACCGACATACATCTTTGTTTCCACAGTCTTTGGGAACAGAACCAGGACAGCTTCGCCGCAGTCGAGTATTCGGTTGACGGCGGACAAAGCTGGCTGCCGATAGCGTACTTTTTGGATGGACCTGACGTAGTCCGGGACGGCGAGGGCAACGTTGATGCGGAAGCAACGCTCAACACTGTTCGCGCAGATATTGCAACCTATTATGATCCGGATGACGGCATGGACAAGGGCGGCAGTTACGGAGCATTCATCGCTGCACCGATCTCGGCCGAGCTTGCGCCCTGCATCCAGGCAAGAGTCAACGATGACCCCCGAGAATCAAAGCGCGTCGAGCTTTTCCGCTTGTCTCAGGCTGATAACCAGGCAAAGGTCAGGTTCCGCTTTGCGCACGCTGGATCGGATAGTTGGTATTGGGGTATAGATGATTTCGGACTCTACAGCATTCCGAAGGTTGATCCCCCTGCAATCACCACACAACCAGCAAGCCAAACAGCATACGAAGACGACGCCGTGACTTTCACAGTCGCCGCGGGCGGAATCGGGCCGTTCTCATACCAGTGGCTTTTCAATGGCAACCCAATTCCAGGCGCCACAGGCACGAGCCTTGTTGTTCCTCGCGCAAGGGCAGCCGATGCGGGCGAATACAGAGCGCGCGTAACCAATAGCGCGGGCAGCACCGACACCCAGCCCGCTGTATTGACCGTTCAGCCCTTGCCGAACATCGTGGCCGGTGTTTGGAACTTCGGCCCCGAACATCTCGATCGCACAAGCGGCGTGGGCACACTCGAGTTCGCCGACGGCGAGGTCACGGCCAGCCTTGTCGCATTCGAACAGGGGCCGCCTCTCATCAACGGCGCGCAGCCCGCATTCATGCGTGTCCCTGCCTTCACTGCTGCTGAAAACGGCCTTAATCTCACGATGCCCACAAAACCGGTCGGCAACGAAGGGTATATCAACAGATATACGATGGTTTGGGACGTTCTTCTGCCGTGGGATGTCTCGTGGACGCCGTTCTTCAACACCGCACCGAACAATTCCAACGATGCTGATTTTTACGTCAGTGACACTGGCGCACTCGGCATAGGCGCACTCGGGTATTCGCAAGCGGGAGTCATTCAGCCCGATACATGGTACAGGATCGTTTTTGCCGCAAACCTTGTGGCGGGCAGAGTGACAATCTATGTGGACGGCACGCCCGTTCATTCGCGAACAGGCGGTTCGCTCGCAAACGGGCGGTTTGCCTTGTATTCTGATTTGGACAGCGGCCCTGATGTTCGGTTGTTCAACGAACCAACCGGGGGTTACACCCACGAGCTGTTGGTTAACAGCTTTGCTTTCATATCTCGGGAACTGGCGCCGGAAGAAGTGGCCGCCATGGGCGGTCCAACAGCGCAAGGGATAACTCTTCCCATGCCGTCCACGCCAATCTTGATCGCTAATCCGGTTGTCGCAGGCGGGAAGATCACGCTCACATGGACAGGCGGCAACGGACCATTCCAGGTCCAGAAACGGTCAGCGCTCGCCACTGGCGCGTGGACGAACCTGGGCGCACCCACGAATGATCGCACCGCAACTGACGATGTCACTGGTGCGACTGCGTTCTACCGGGTTGTTGGCCAGTAATTGCACGGCCTCGACATCTGGTTCATTCTTTGAATGAACGCGGCGCGCAGCGGTTTGCTTCGGCGCAAGACGCTGCGCGCCGCAATCACGACAAAACACTTGCGCATTTCCGCTCAAACGCGGAACTCTGACAGCAACCGGTTGCCCTGCGCATCCGGCTACGCCCGCAGCGCGTCACATCCAGCCTTTTAGGCGGCCCTTGAATTGAGCATTCGTTGTGCAGCAGCCCCTTTGTACATTGTGCGTTGAGCGTTGAGCGTTGTACGTTCCCAAACGGACACCCAGCCCCGGAGGGGCGGCATCCTTGTAGCCAGCCGGCACCCAACAAGCTCACAAGCCCCGTAGCCCGCATATTTCCCAGCCCGGCGTAGCCGGAACCAAAGTCGCCTGACGGACAACGCCCCCGGCTCTTGCACTCTCCGGACCTTCAACCGCGCCCGGGCTGGGAAATATGCCCTGCGACTCCGTCGCCATAAAAAGTTGCTCTGATCAACCCCCACTGGACCCAGCACTGCCAGAGTAACTGCCAACCACATGAAACTGTTCCGTCTAAAGGCAGGACTCCAACGGCCGTGGGCGTTGGTAGGCGCGAAGCGCTTGGAGTGCGGCAGCTTGCTGCCGCTTTATTTTTCATGCGCAAACAACGTGCCTGGCACTTTATCCAACCCACCTCCAAAGATCGTGCTGTTGTGAGCGCCTTACTTGCTGCCAAAAAACAGATACAGACAAACTGACCAAACTCGCGGCGTGAAAATCTTCGCAAATATGAATGATTTTTCGACATAACAATGCAGCCCGGCGTGGACGGACAGCGTCATCAGGCGGTACGGGAGCCGGGTCAGTGCCCGTCAGGCAACTTTGGTTCCGGCTACGCCGGGCTGCGAAGCTTGGTGGTTGACATTGAGGTGCATGTGTGGGAGACCGGCGTTGGAACATGACAGAACAAAAGGGTTGACCCACCAGAATACAGAACCGAAAGAAATGAAACTTCGAATCATCACTTGTTTGGCTGCGGCGACCGTGGTTCTGGCGCTGGGTGCAAAGGCGCAGAACCGGGCTCGCACTGAGATCAACATTCCGGATATCCCGGGCTACGTAACACTGAAATGTGACTTTCACATTCACACTGTGTTTTCAGATGGAACGGTGTGGCCGAGCATCCGTGCCGATGAGGCATGGATGGACGGCATGGACGCAATCGCAATCACGGATCACATCGAATACCAGCCGCACAAGGATGACCTGCCGATAAAGCACAATCGTTCCTATGAGATTGCAAAGGCCCGGGGTGACACGCTCGGGCTCATTGTGATCCGGGGCGCGGAAATCACGCGTTCGATGCCGCCAGGGCATTTCAATGCCATCTTTCTCAATGACACTGAGGCCCTGGCCACCCCGGAATGGCGGGATTCGATCAACGCCGCGCTCAAACAAGGCGCGTTTGTTTTCTGGAATCATCCCGGCTGGACAGGCCAGCAGCCCGATGGCGTTGGGCGGTGGTACGCGGAACACGATGAGTTGCTTGCCAAAGGTGCCATGCACGGAATCGAGGTGGTCAACAGCACCTCTTATTACCCGGAAGCGCACAAGTGGTGCCTCGAGAAAAAGCTGACGATGCTCTGCAATTCTGATGAACACACGCCAATCAGTTTCAGCTACGGGCGCTCACCCGATGATCATCGCCCGATAACGCTTGTCTTTGCCGAGAAGCGAACTGCAGCGGCCATAAAGGATGCACTCGCAAACCGGCGCACAGCGGTGTATTCGAAGAACCTCTTGGTGGGCGAAGAACAATTTCTAAATCCAATTTTCGAACGATCAATTCGGGTCATTCCGCCGCCTTCGGCCATCAAGGGCACAGGCCGTGTTTACGCGCAAATCCGGAATACCAGTGACATCACCTACCAACTCCGGCTCAGGGGCGAAGTCGATGATGTGACTGCCCCAAGTTCAATCGAGCTGTCGGCAGGCCGAACGGTTCTGATGGAGCTGCGCGGTCGTGCGACGGCCGAGGCGGGGAAGAAGACAGTCTCGTTGCCGTATCGTGTCGATAACCTTCTGGTCGCGCCTGACCGCGGATTGGATGTCACAATCAAGGTTCCGATGGAACTGGCCAAGTGAAGCGATGGCGCGACACTTTTCGCGTGTGCGTAAAGTGTAGAGACGGCGCACCCCACCTTTCATAAGACTTTGCATTAGGCAGGGCGGGCGCTGCGCGCACCGGAAATAGCGTGCCCGTCACCATTTCGGCATGCAAGTGGCTCCCCACAGACTTTGGTTCCGGTTGCGCCGGGCTGGATTGTTATACTGAAGAATCATTCATATTTGCGAAGATTTCCACGCCGTGAGTCTGGTCAATTCCTGCGTATCTGATTCTCTGGCAGCCGGTAAGGCGGTCACAACGGCACTGCCATCGGGGGTGAGTCGGATAAAGTGACAGGCTCGTAGTTTGGGTTTTGCCCCCTGATTGT